>JBAUNU010000493.1:0-2097 GCA_049579405.1 Methylocella sp. | reverse complement strand
GGCCTGGAGGACGGCCACGAGCAATTCGAATGCCGTCAACGCGATGGCCACCGCAAAAGGCAATGGCGCGATGACCGCGAAGGCGCCGGCGCCAAGCAAGCTCACGACGAAACCGCCCATCACCTTGAGCGTGATGTGTCCGGCGAGCATATTGGCGAAAAGACGGACCGACAGGGTGACCGGCCGGGCCAAGAACGAAATCATTTCGATTGGCACCAGAAAGGGCAGCAGCGCGATCGGCACTCCCGAAGGCACGAATAGCCGCAGGAAACGCGCGCCATTATGCAAGAAGCCGTAAACAATAACGATGCCAATCACAAGCAGCGCAAGCGCGCCAGTAACCGCGATCTGACTCGTCACCGAGAATGTATAAGGAATGAGTCCGAGGACGTTGCAAAGCAACACGAACATGAAAATCGTGAAAACGAGGGGAAAGAAGCGCATGCCGTCGTGTAGGCCCCCCATTTGCATGGTGGACACGACGAATTCGTACGCCATCTCCGCCATGGACTGCAGCCGGCCGGGAACGAGCGCGCGCGATCGCGTTCCAAGGAGCATCAGCGCGGCGACGGCCAGAACGATGATCACCATGAACAGGGAGGCGTTGGTGAAAGACGCATCGATGCCGAAAGGATGCAGGCTGACGATAGGTTTGATAGCGAACTGATGGATTGGATCCATGGTATTTCCTTCGGCCACGTCTTGTCTTCCTACCTCTCGAGTTGTTTCATGGAAATAGCTCTACTGACGCTCTGAACCAGGCGGCTTCATCGCGATGCGATAGACGTTCCAAAATCCCGCTGCCGCTCCCATCAGGAGAAAGATTATCAGAAACGCCGGCGTGGTGCCGGCAACGCGGTCGATCCACCAACCGATGAAGGCGCCGGCGATCACCGCCGCCACGAACTCGCTCAGGACCCGGAAGGCGAGGCCCATCGCGTTCCCCATCGATCCCGGGGAGAGACCGGCGCCGTCTTGCCCCGGCCTTGCGCCCAAGGACTTCGCATTGCGTTGTTGGGCGTCAAGCGCGTCAGACAGCTTGTCGAGCCGCGCCCTCAAGGCTTCATTTTCGCGCTCGCGGATTTCATCGCCGCGCCGTTCGGCGCCGTGCCGTTCGGCTTGTTCTCGTTGATCTTTGTCCGGCTGCCCGCCGCGCTCCGCCACCCGTCTTGCTCCGCCGGTTGTCTTTCCGGCCCTCATTCTACCTTGCAAACGCACTTAAGGAGAAATTTATAAGCCGTTCCTGCGCAAAAAGCCAGGAAGGCGGCTTGCGAAGTGGGGTCAGTCTGAAATTTCGACCACCGTAGCGCCAATACCGGAAGATCTGGCCGGCCTATGGCGCGGCTATCCTGGCAGGCCGCCGCCAGACGGAAGGCAGACTTACCGGCGCCTGAAGGCTGTTGTTTTTTTCGTCTTGGAGGGATAGGTTGCGGTCAATACTGCAGGAGGACATGAGGCGCCAGTTCTCAGTACTTGTTTGTGAGGCAGTTTCTATGCTAAGCTCACGGTGATAAAAGATTATTTAATCCTCTCTTGCAGAGCAGCGTTTGTATTCGCAATCCATAGCGCCCCAGCAGCGTTGATTTACTTATACACTGGAGCAGTTTATCCATTTATTCTCATCGTCAGAACAAAAATGTTTGACTATGTTCCACTTCGGTATATTTTTGACTTCGCAGAGGCTTTGATGGTCGGCGGAGTGGTCATTCACGGCGTGAAGGGCGTGTGGACCGCCTTAGAAAGTGGTCAAGCGCCTCAGCGTGCGGCTCAACATGGTGATGGGAGCGATTGATGCTAACTTGGTCGAAACCGAACGCCATAGTTCCGGACGAGCCTTTACGCTGGATTATGACAATTCTGCGATTCTACGCGATCGTTGCGAGCGTGGGCATTACTTTTGCGTTTGCGGTGATTTCTATTCTGGCCTTAGCGCCCGTGGTGTTGCAACACAAAGATATTGTGCATGACTACTGGCAGACTGTGTGGAAAGTCTGCCTGATGGGATTCCGTTGGCGCCGGCATCCGATTAGAATTAGGCATGACGCACATTCCTGGGCCCGATCGTTCGCAACTTTTGCTTTTGCCGGAGGCGATCGA
>JBAUNU010000492.1:0-1701 GCA_049579405.1 Methylocella sp. | reverse complement strand
CGCCACGAGCGCCAGAATTTCCCGCCCTAAAAAAGCGAGCGGGGACCACCGCGAACCCTCCCACCCCTTGCAAAGCGCGAAGCCCGTCTCGGCGCAGAACCACAAGGTCAAGGTCAGGGAGAAGCCGAGCCAGGCGGGATAGGAAACTAGCGGTGCCGCGAGCGCGCCCGCGACGGCCGCTGGAAGCGGGCTCGCCAGCGGCTCCAGGGGGAAAGTGACGCGCTCGTTTTTTCTTCTGACGATGCTCCAACGCAACTGCCGCTCATAGATTTCGCGGAAGGTTCGCGCGCCGGTTTCCTGGGCGGCCGTCCGATGCGAAAATACGGTCTTGAGGCCTTGCCGCGCGAGCACTCTCGAAATCGCGGTGTCCTCGGCAAGCGTATCGCTTATGGCGGCGATGCCGCCCGCCTTGGCGAGGTCGCTTCGCTTGAAAAGCATTGCCTTGCCGACGCCAAAGCCGACGCCCAGCGCCGAGGCGGCCAGCAACAGGCGCGCATGGCCATTTATCGAAAAGGCCTCGATCCGGCCGGCGAAATTTCTAGCCCGCACCGCAACCGGCACCGAGACGACAAGCCCGACGCCTTGGGTAAAATTTTGCACGAAGGCGGCCATTGTGCCGGGGTCGAGCGTGATATTCGAATCCTTGGTGAATACGAGATCATGGCTCGCGCTCGCGAGCGGCGTCGCGAGATTATTGAGTTTTGGGCTGATCGCCGCCGTGCCCGCCGAGCGCAGAAAACGGCACGAAACCTCGGGATGGGAGGCCGCGATGCGGCGCGCCGCGTCGAGCGCGGGAGACTCTTGTTCGGCGGCGCCGATCAAGACCTCGTAGACGGGATAGTCTTGGGCAAACATTGAGGCTTGCGCGGTCGCGAAACCGGGGTCGAGCAGTTTTACCGGAATAATCGCCGAGATGGGCGGCCGATCCTTGCGCGTCGCGCGCCGGCGCTGCACAAAAGGCTGCGCCAGGCCGCAGCCTAGGCTCGCGCAGAAAAAGGCGACGCCTACACCCCACCAGATCGCGCCGGCATAGGAAAAAAGGGATGCCACGATGATGATCCGCCGGAGGGTCAGGCGGGCGCTTTGGCGAAATTCGCCGCCGCCCTGTCCCAATTGACAGTATTCCACCATGCCGCGAGATAATCGGCCCGCTTGTTCTGATATTTGAGATAATTGGCGTGCTCCCACACATCGACGCCCAGAACGACGCGCTGAACGCCTTTTTCGAGCGGCGTATCCTGATTGGGCGTCGAGACGATATCGAGCTTGCCGTTCTTATCGACGATGAGCCACGCCCAGCCGGAGCCGAAACGCGACAGTCCGGCGGCGTTGACTCTTCCGGTCAATTTGGCGGCGGAGCCGAACGAAGAGTCGATCGCGGTTTTCAGGTCTCCGCTCGGCTCCTTGGCGCCGCCCGGCGCCATCAGCTCCCAAAAGAAGGAGTGGTTCCAGTGGCCGCCCAGGTTGTTGCGCACCGGCGCGCGGACCGCGTCCGGCACCATGGAAAGATCGGAGAGAATTGCGACCGGCGGTTTGGCGGCGAGATCGGGATATTTGTCGACGAGCCCATTCAATGCCGCGACATACGCCCCATGGTGACGATCGTGGTGGATCATCATGGTTGTCGTATCGACATAAGGCTCGAGCGCGTCAAAACCATAGCCGAGCGGCGGCACTTTGAAGACGGGTCCGGCCTCCGCG
>JBAUNU010000491.1:0-15206 GCA_049579405.1 Methylocella sp. | reverse complement strand
GGCGACCCTTGGAGATTGGCGAGGATAAAGTTTAACGTATCATTATATCGCCTCATTGTAGGGTCAACTAAATCCCATCTGACAACTCAACGAATCGTTTCGGCTTCAAATGAATTTGCACGATATTTTTGTTTCAATCGGCTGTTGCGCCGCCGCCGTTAGCCTTGCCTTTGGCAAACCCGCGCGCGCCGGCGAGCTTCAATCCAGCAACGAGACCGCTTCGCGCCCGCCTGAACGATGCGCCGCAAGCGCCGCGCCGGTCGCGGAAACCGCCGGTTGCGAGCGGATTGACGGTCATGTCCGCGTCGAATTCACCTCCCGCATGCCGAACTCGTCCGGCTACGGCCGGCCGGTGGCTTCGCCCGTCGCAGTCCGCCTGGGCGATGATACCCAATCGCGCGGCCATCTTCGCTTGCCCGCCGGCGAATCCGGAATGGATCCCTTTCGGCGCTGAAAGCGCAATCGCACCACCTGAAGAGCGGGAAAAACGACAGTTGCCTCTCAAGACGGCAACGTTTCAGTTTGAAGATTCGCCGAGCGCGAACGGAGACGGCGAAGCCAGCTGCCGAGGCGATCGAGGTAAAGATAGACCACCGGCGTGGTAAAGAGCGTCAATAGCTGCGATAAAACGAGGCCACCGACGATGCTGTAACCGAGCGGCTGGCGGATCTCCGATCCGGTGCCGGTGCCGAGCATCAGCGGGACGCCTCCCAGCAGCGCCGCCATGGTCGTCATCAGGATCGGACGGAAGCGCAACACGCAGGCCTGATAAATCGACTCCTCTGGCGCCAGGCCGCGATGGCGCTCCGCGTCCAAGGCGAAGTCGATCAGCATGATGCCGTTCTTCTTGACAATCCCAATCAGCAAGATGATCCCGATCAGACCGATCACGTCCAGGTCGAAGCCGAACGCGATTAGAGTCAGCAGCGCCCCAATGCCCGCCGATGGTAAGGTCGACAAGATCGTAATCGGATGGATTGCGCTCTCATAGAGCATGCCCAGGATCAGATAGACAGTAATTAGAGCGGCGAGGATCAGCATCGGCGTGCTGCGCAAAGAGGCTTGGAAAGCTTGCGCGTTGCCCTGGAAGCTTGTCGCGATGGTGGCCGGCAAATGAAGGGACTGCGGGGCCTTCTGGATTGCCGCCACGGCCGAGCCGACCGAACTCCCTGGCGATAGATTGAAGCTTAAGGTCACGGACGGGAATTGGCCCTGGTGATTGACCGCCACCGGCGCGACGGAAGGGACAATCTTGACGAATTGGGCCAGCGGCACCTGTGCACCGGTCGACGAGCCCACATAGATACGATTAAGGGCAAAAGGACCCAGCTGAAATTGGGGCTCAACTTCCATTATAACGTAGTAGTAATTGAGTGTTGTGAAGATTTGAGCGACATGGCGCTGACCGAATGCGTCGTAGAGCGTGTTGTCGACCGTTGCTGGATCAATTCCCAGCCGCGCCGCCGTATCCCGGTTAATCTCTAAATTGAGCTGGCGCCCGGTGGTTGCCTGGTCAGTGGCAACATCGGAGAGCTCCGGCAATGTCTGTAATTCTTTGAAGAGTTTCGAAGCCCACGTGTTTAGCTCATCCTGATCTACGTCCGTTAATGTGTACTGATACTGCGTTTTAGACAAACGGGCGCCGAGATTGATGTCCTGCGCCGCCTGCAGGTAGGCCCGAATGCCTTGGACGCTCTGCAGCTTTGCGTCGAGCCGGCGGATGACTTCGTCGGCGCTTGCCCGCTGACCATGCGGTTTGAGCTGTACGAAAAGGCGGCCATTGTTCTCGGTGACGGTGGGTCCGCCGGGGGCCGATATAACCGGTGGCGTTGGCGACAGCCGGATCCTTGGATATGAAGTCGATCACAGCCAGCTGGCGATTCGCCATATCGAGCGGCGACACGTCCTCGGCTGATTCTGTGATGCCGAGAATCATCCCTGTATCTTGCTGCGGAAAAAAACCCTTGGGGATGATAACAAAAAGGGCGATGGTGACGCCGATGGTCAGCAGCATGACAGCGAGCGTCAGCGCCCTGTGCCGCAGCGCCACGATGAGGCTTTTCTCATAGGCCGACTGCATCGCATCAAAGGCGCGCTCCAGCGTACGGGACATTCTCCCGGCCTTCTCCTCCGAGCTCGGCTTCAGCAGGTAGGCGCACATCATCGGCGTGAGCGTCAGGGACACGAGCGCCGACACGGCGATGGCGGCGCTCACCGTAACAGCGAATTCCTGAAACATTCGGCCGATGACACCGCTCATCAGGAGAAGCGGAATAAACACGGCCACCAGCGATACCGACATTGACAGCACCGTGAAGCCAATCTCCTCGGCGCCCTTTAGCGCCGCCTGCAGCGGCGGCAACCCCTTCTCAATATGGCGGGTGATGTTCTCGATCATGACGACGGCGTCGTCGACGACGAAACCGACCGCGACGACGAGAGCCATCAGGGAGAGGTTGTCGATACTATAGTTGAGCAAGTGCATCACCCCAAACGTACCGATCAACGATATCGGAAGAGCAATTGCAGGGATCACTGTCGCCCAAAGTTTGCGCAGAAAGAGGAATATCACCATTACGACGAGGCTTATGGCCAGCAGCAGCGTGAACTTCACGTCTGCGACACTCGCCCGAATGGTCTGGGTCCGGTCAGAGGCGATGGTTACCTTGAGGGCTGGTGGAAGCGATGCCATCAGTTGAGGGAGTACGGTCTTGATATGATCGACCGTGTCGATGACGTTTGCGCCAGACTGGCGCTGAACGGCCAAGACGACCAGCCGTGCTCCGTAATGTCCTGCGGGCCGACGATAGCGCGCCCAATATCGCGAATCCGCACGGGCGCGCCGTTCCGGTAAGCGATGATCTGGTCATTGAAGCCCGCAGGCGTCTCGAGCTGGTCATTCGTATTGAGCATAGAGGACTGTTGTTGGCCGTAGAGTTGCCCCTTCGGTTGGTCGACCGTGACCGTACCAAGGGACGTGCGAACTTGTTCGAGATCTAGCCCCTCTTCCGAGAGTATAACGGGATTGAGCTGCACACGAATGGCCGGCTTTTGTTGGCCGCCAATCCCGACCAGAGCAACGCCGGGCATCTGGAAGATCTTCTGCGCCAAGATGCTCTCTGCATAGTCGTCCACCTTGGTGAGCGGCAGCGTGTCGGAGTCACGGCGATCAGCAGTACCGGCGTATCGGCTGGATTGGTCTTGTAGAATATTGGCGGTGAGGGCATGTTCTTGGGCAATTGCCCAGCTGCCTCATTTATGGCCGTCTGCACGTCCTGGGCGGCACTTTCGGCGCTGCGTGACAAAGCGAACTGGAGCGCGATCTGTGTATTGCCCACGCCGCTGCTCGAGGTCATTTGCGTCAGTCCCGCGATCTCAGCGAATTGACGCTCCAGCGGCGTCGCAACCGACGAAGCCATGGTTTGGGGATCGGCGCCGGGATAAAGTGCGATCACCTGAATCGTTGGAGAATCAACCGACGGGAGCGAGGCCACTGGAAGCTGCTGATAAGCGACCAGGCCGAGCAGGGTAATCCCGACCATCAGCATCGTCGTCGCAATGGGCCTGCGGATGAAAGGCTGTGAGATATTCATGGCAGCATCCCCTCGCTGGCAGTAGACTTATTTTGTACCTGCGAGGCTTTGCTGCCTTGGACGACGGCAACCCTCGTACCTTCGGTCAACCGGTACTGACCAGCCGTGACCACGGTCTCACCGGCTACAAGACCTTTGCTGATCAGAACTTGATTGTTGCGCGACTGACCGATCGTGACCAGTCGGGTTTCTACGATTCCGTCCGCCTTGATGACGTAAACGTAAGGACCTTGCGGCCCCTGCTGCACGGCCGTCAATGGAACTGTTAGGCCATCGTGCACGACGCGTGTGATGGTATGCGCATTAACGAAACTGCCTGGCCAGAGTTTGTCCGCGGGATTGGGGAAAATCGCCTTGAGGCGCACCGTTCCGCTCGTTGGGTCCGCCTGATTGTCGATTAGGAGCAGCCGCCCCTGGTCAAGCTCTGACTTGTCGTCCGCCGTATACGCATCCACCTTGACCTTGCCTTTCGCCAAGGCCTCCTGCACCTCGGGAATGTTGGCGGAAGGAAGTGGGAAGATGACCGTGATTGGCTGCACTTTCGTGAGCACGACAAGTCCGGTCGGGTCGGTGGGATGGACGATGTTGCCGGGATCGATCAGGCGAATGCCGGTGATGCCATCAAACGGCGCGGTGATCGTGGTATAGCTCAGCTCGGCCTTGGCATATTCGATGGCCCCCTGGTCGGCCTTGACGATCTCCTCGTCCTGGGCGACGAGGGCGCGCTGGGTATCGGCCTGCTGCTGCGGCGCGGAATGCTGCTGCGCGAGAGTGGTGTAGCGTTGGAGATTGAGCTGCGCATTGGCGAGATGGGCCTGGTCGCGTGCCAGCGCCGCCTTCGCTTGATCGAGCTGCGCCTGATAGGTGCGCGGATCGATCTGCGCGAGAAGCTGCCCCCGCTTTACCTTCTGGCCCTCGATGAAGTCGATTTCTTCGAGCGTGCCAGTGACCTGAGTGCGTATCGTGGCGGTATACAGCGCCTGCACTGTCCCCAGCCCTTCGAGCACAATAGGCACGTCTTGGCGTTGCACCTCTGCGGCAGTTACCGGCACCGGCTGCTGAACTGCAGGCACAGGGGTTGCCGTGAGACGGCTCCGTGCAACGAACAGCCCCCAGGCCACAGCGATCACACCCACGAAGCCGATGCCGAGCTTAGCATAGCGGGGCACGTAATATATCTCCTCGTCTTTCTCCATTCTTCGCCGCAGGGCCGCGAACGTTTATCCTTTGCGCTGCGTTTTTGGCAAGGGTACGATTACGGCCTCAATAAACGCATTCCTCGAAGGCCGGCTCGATGCTTCCGGCCCATTGCATTTTGAACTTCCGTATCAGCCGCTCGGCTTCGCTTCCCTCCGCGGCCACCGCATCGAGAGGATCGAGAAAGACGGTTTCGTCAAATCCACGCGCGTCGCGCCGGTTGCGCTTGGCGAGACCCATGCGGGCAATGTCCAACACTTCGGCGGCGACCTCGCGCAGCCGCCGCCCGTGGATCGTCGCCGCAAGGCCGAGGTGTGGAACGCCGGCGCGCAATTTTTCCCGCTCCTCGGTGCTCCAGGTTTTCACCATGTCCCAGGCCGCGTCGAGCGAGGAAGGCTCGTAGAGGAGCCCCGTGAAAAGAGCCGGAAGCGCCGGAAGGAACGGCCGGGGTCCAGCGTCGGCCCCGCGCATTTCGAGATAGCTTTTCAGCCGTACTTCCGGAAAAATGGTGGAGAGGTGATTGGCCCAATCGGCGAGCGTCGCCTGCTCGCCCGGAAGCTTCGCGAGCTTGGCCTTCATAAGATCGCGAAAATCGGCGCCGGCCACGTCGTGATAGATGTCGCCGCGCTTGACGAAATACATTGGCACCGAAAGCGCGTAATCGACGTAGCGCTCGAACGACATTCCTGGTTCGAAAGCAAAAGACAGCATGCCGGTGCGGGCCGGGTCCGTGTGGCGCCAAATCTCCGAGCGCGCCGAAAGAAAGCCGTTGAGCTTGCCCTCGGTGAACGGCGAATTGGCGAAGAGTGCCGTCGCGACCGACTGCAAGGCCAGCGAAACGCGAAGCTTTTTGACCATATCGGCTTCGCTCGAAAAATCGAGATTGGTCTGCACGGTGGCGGTGCGAAACATCATGTCAAGGCCGCGCGATCCGACCTTCGGCATATATTTCATCATGATCGCGTAGCGCTGCTTGGGCATCAACGGAATTTCGCCGAGCCGCCATTTGGGGCTGATGCCGAGCGACAGAAAGCCTATCCCTAAGGGCATGGCGACGGCTTCGAGCGCCGAAAAATGGGAATCGAGCTCGGCGTTGGTTTGATGGATCGTATCGAACGGCGCGCCGGAGAGTTCGAACTGACCAGCGGGCTCGAGCGAGATCCCGGCCCCGCTCGCTGCGTCGTACAGCCCAATGATATTCGGTCCGTCGTTGACCGGGGCCCAGCCGAGGCTCTTTTGCATACCTTCCATAAGAGCGCGAATCCCGCCTTGGCCACGCGCGTGCAGGCCTTCATAAGGCACGGGCGAACAACCGGTCCGATAAAATGGAATTTTCTCATGTTCGGTGCCGATCCGGAATTGCTCCGGCGGCCTCGCGCCGCCGGCGATCCAGGCGACCAGTTCATCGCGCGACGTGATGGGCGTGGAATCCGTGACGTCGCGAGCCATTGCCACACTTTACTTTCGCTTGCGCCATCACGCGGCCTGGCGCAACGCGCGCAACCGCTAGCGTGCCGGAGAGTTCATCGCCGGTGCCGCCGAGCCTCCGCGCGCAGCTACATAGGCGGGCGAACGCCGGGGCGCAATGTGAGCGGCCCGGGATACGCTGGCGGAACCAGCGGGCTCGTGCGAACGCGACGCCAGATTGCGTTGGCTTGCGGTTCGGACGCCTGCTCGAAGAACGGCGCCGGCAACGCCGGCATGACGGCCTTAACCGCCGCGTCCGCCTCCTCGGCGGTGGTGCCGAATTGAGTAGCCAGATTATCGAGCGCTTGGCCGCCTTGGGCATTGCGTAAAATCTCGGAAAGATTGAACATTGGCAATCCTCCATAGATTGCGCGCGATGCTTGCCGGCGAAACAATGTCCAACAAGAAACCATGCGATGCTACAAGGCCTTGGGACGTTTTGCGAGCCGCCCCGTAACTATATAGGCGGCAATCACGGCCCCGATGCCGAAGAGCGCCGAACCGGCGATCAGGCCAATATAACCGCCCTCGGGTCCAGAGCGCGCGGCGCCGATGGTCACGAAGGGCAGCGTGCCGAGCGTGGCACGCCCCCAATTAAATAGCGTCGAGACAACCGGGAACCCGAGATTGTTGAAGGCGGCATTGGCGACGAAAATGGTGCCCAGGAAGAACCAGAGCACCCCGCCATAGGCGCAAACGAATGTTATTAGCCCGGCCGTCTCGCCTTGCGCGTGAAAGAGCTCGACGATGAAGGGCGCGGCCAAACGCAGAAAAACGGACACCACGAGGACATAGATCGCGGCAAAGATGAAACAGTCGGTCAGCACTTGGCGCACTCGTGCAATCAGCCTGGCGCCGAGGTTCTGCCCCATGATCGGACCGACCGATCCAGACAAAGCGAAAAGAACGCCGAAGGCCATGGGGGTGAGCCGGTCAACGATGGCAAAGGCCGCGACCGCCGCTTCGCCGAAATGCGAAAATATCCGCATCGTGTAGGCATTGGCAACCGGCATCGCGAGGTTGGTCAGGACGGCCGGAACGGCGATTGCCATCATCGGCGCGAGATCCAATCTCGCCGCCTCGCTGTTCGGCCGCGCGACAAGATCATGTTTGCGAACGGCCCCGTTCAGTCCAACGGCCACGACAACAAACCGCGAAATCAGGGTGACAATGGCCGCGCCAGTGACGCCAAGGCCGAGGCCGAAAATAAACACCGGATCGAGAATGGCAGTCACGAGGGCTCCCGCGAGCGTCACATACATCGCATGCGTTGCGTCGCCAGCCGCGCGCAATAGGCTCGCGAGCGCCATGCCGGGACCAAGCAGAACCGTCGCGGGCAGCGTGATCGCGAGATAGGTCGCGGCGACATCGAGGGTCATTCCGCGGGCCCCGAAGAGGGCGAGAATCTCGCGCCGGAATGGCCAGGCGGCACAGCTTGACGCGGCCGCGATCACAAACACATGGACAAGTCCCGACGCGGCAAGCCGTCTTGCGGCGCCTCTATCGCCGGCGCCGAGCACGCGGGAAACAAGGGCGCCGATGGCGATCGAAAGGCCTATGCTGATCGAGACCGAGAAAAACAAAACCTGCGTCGCGAAGCCGACGGCGGCGGTGAGCCGCGGATCGCCAAGCCGCGATACCCAAAGAAGCGACAACAGATCGACGGCGAAAATCGCCATGAGCCCGACAGAGCTCGCCGCCGTCATAACGATGACGTGGCGCATGGTCGAGCCCTCGGTGAAGACCGCGCGTGGGATGGATCCGGCGCTCAATGGGCGGCTTCCTTTTACGCCGGGCTTTCGTGGGTTGGCGCGGCACTCGTCAAATTTTCGGCGCGGTCCAGATGACGATCTCGCGCATGACTTTGGCAAGCGCCGCATCCAGTGCCGGGGCAACCGCCGCCGGATCGCTTGGCGGCGCTGGAACATTGGCGGCAAATATCCGGCCGCCAACGATGCGTCCGCTCGAACCTACGATTTGGGCAGAGATTTCAACGACTGCCTCGCCGCGCGCCGCATCGAGTTCGAACCGCCGGATGCTGGTTTGGAGACTGAAATCCGCGAGCATGCCCGGCCGGCCAACCGCGCGCAGAAGATGCGCGTTTTGAAAGCTCTCGATGAGTCGGCTCTGAACGAGCGACGGCAATTTATCGGCCCATTGCGCGCCGGAAAGATAAGCGACGGATTGCAGACTGGTGCGCACGACAATCCGGTCGGAGTTGGCGGGGAGAGTCGCGTCCGGCAAGAGGACGGCGAGCTGGCCGCGGCCGGCGCGCGCGGCAAAACCCCCCGTCGGGGTGAGATCGTAGGTGGCGAGCGGCGCGGATGAGCAAGCAGCGAGCAGCGGGAACGGTAATCCAGCGAGCAAGACTGGGTAAAGGCGGCGGCGCGCGAGGCGGAACCGATCCAAGATCAAGGCGCGGACAAGGGCAAAACACCCCATCGCAATATCCATTCCCACAAACGGGACGCGAGATCAGCCCGGCTCCAGAGCCATCGGCGCATTACCGGAGCGAGATTTTCTTGCAACGCATGAGCCCGGCTTGCGCTTATAGCACCGGATGCTTACCTCAAGGTAAGCGGATATTGCCGGTCCGCGTTGCCAACCACGTCAACGAGCGCCGGAGTATTCGGGAATTTGCGGCGACTTGCCGAACAGGAATTGCTGGGGATTGTTCTCGATCGAGCGAACCGCCTGATTGATTTGGTCGAGCGTCTTGCGGCCGTCCACCGCCAAGGCCTCGTACTGGCGCAATCCGCTGCCGCTGAAGCGGTTGACGTTGGTGACGACCTTGTCGAGTTTCGCCGACAGCGAGGCAAAATCGCTGACGATCGTCTTGACGTCGTCGGGATTGATTGCCTTCACCACTTTATCGGCGTCGCCCGCAAGAGCGTCGAGCTTTGCGGTCAAAGGTTTGATGGATTTGCCGACATCGGCGATGGCACCCATGAAGTCCTTGAGCCCGTCTGAATTGGCGGCCAGCGCATCGGAGAATTTTTCGGCATTCTTCACCGTGGCCGTGATGGAGGCCGAATTGTCGTCGATCAGACGGTTGGTCTTGGTGAAAAAATCGGAGGCCTGGGCCGCGAGCCGGCGCGCCGTTGCGATGAGATCCTGGAACTCCGAGCTATCGGCGACAATGACGCCCGGCTTTTGCGGGCTGGTGGGGAGCGGCGGCGCATCGAGGGCGCCACCCGTCAATGCAACCGACGCAACCCCGGTAAAGCCGGTATATTCCAGGCGCGCCTTGGTGTCGACGCGCACCGGCACTTTCGCATCGACATCGATCAGCGCAAAGACGCGGGACGGATCTTGCGGCAACAGGTCGATCTTGGTGACCGCGCCGACCCGCACGCCGTTGAACAGAACCCAGCCTCCCTCCGACAGTCCTGAAACCGAGCCCGTAAAAATAATTTTGTAGGCCGTGCGCCCGCCGGGCTTCTCAGCTCCCGAAAACCAAAGCACAAAACCGAAGGCCGCGGCGATGACCGCCAAGGTGAAAACGCCGATCAAGGCATAATTCGCACGGGTTTCCATTGCCTGCTTTCCCAGTTCTCGAACACCGCTTCACGTTGGGCGCGGTATACCTGCCGCTTCATTCTCCGCCGTCACGCCGCGCGCACCAGGGCGCCCCGCAAGCGCGGAATCGACGAGACGCGCCCTTTTCCCGTGAAAATAGGCGCGCAGCCAAGGATGCTGCGAGGCAAGCATCGTCGAAATCGGCCCGGCGGTGATCACCTTGCCATCCGCCAAGGCGGCGATCCTATCGCAGATCGAATATAGACTATCGAGGTCATGGGTCACCATGAAGACGGTAAGCCCAAGCGTGCGCTGCAAGGTGGCAATCAATTCGTCGAATTCCGCCGCGGCGATCGGATCGAGACCGGACGTCGGCTCGTCGAGAAACACCAATTCCGGATCGAGCGCCAGAGCCCTGGCCAGGGCAGCCCGCTTGGTCATGCCGCCGGATAATTCGGATGGGTATTTGCTGGCGGCATCGAGGTCGAGGCCGGTGAGCTCGATCTTGAGCATCGCGAGTTCTTCCGAAAGACGAGGCGATAGATGCAAATGCTCGCGCATCGGCACCTCGACGTTCTGCTTGACGGTCAGTCCGGAAAACAGCGCGCCTTGCTGAAACATCACGCCAATGCGCCGCTCGATCGCGGCGTATTCGCGCGGCGGGAGGGATTCGACATCAGCGCCGAAAATTTCAATAAGCCCGCTGCGTTTGCGGATGAGCCCCAAAATCGTCCGGGTGAGGACCGATTTGCCGGTGCCGGACCCGCCGACGAAGCCCAAAACCTCGCCACGGTAAACGTCGAGATCGAGGCCTTGCATGACGATCTTGTCGCCAAAGCCCACGACGAGATCGCGCACCTTTATGGCGTTCTCCGGCGCCGCGCGCCGATCGTCCCGCCCGGTGGAATTCTCCGGCAATGCCCGACCATCTCCCGCGGCTCGCCCGTTGCTCAATATCCGATCCCCGCGAAGAACATGGCAAACAGCCCATCGACCACGACGACGGTGAAGATCGACTTAACCACCGAGGCGGTAACTTGCCGCCCGAGCGATTCGGCCGACCCAGCAACGGCAAAGCCTTCCACGCAAGAAATGAGCCCGATAACGAGCGCCATGAAGGGCGCCTTGATGAGGCCGCTAAGGAAAGTGTGGAGGCCGATCGCCGATTGCAACCCCGTCATAAACCTCGCCGGGGTGATCCCGTCATAGGCCCAACTCGCCAACAGACCGCCAAATATTCCGGCCATGTCGGCCACGAATGTCAATAGCGGAAGGCTGATCACGAGCGCCAGGACACGCGGAACGATTAGTATATCGACCGGCCGCAGTCCCATGACGGTCAGCGCGTCGATTTCCTCGTGGAGCTTCATCGAGCCGAGCTCGGCGGTAATCGCCGATCCAGACCGGCCGGCGGTCATGATCGCGGTCAGCAGCACGCCGAGATCGCGCAGGATCAGAACGCCGATGAGATTGACGACGAAAATCGTCGCGCCAAAACGCCGCAACTGGAAAATGCCCTGTTGCGCTAGGATCGCACCGGCCAGAAAATTTATCAGGGCAATGATCGGAGCGCCGCGCAGCGCAATGTTTTCGATATGGACAACCAGCGAGGTTCCGCGAAAACGCGACGGCCTGAGGACGCTTTTCCCAATCGCCGCCACGACCTCGCCGAGAAAGCCCACACCCTTGTAGAGATCGGCTCCCGCGGTAACCACACTCTCGCCGATATCGGCGAGAAGCGCGATCAGATAAGATCCGCTTCCCGGCGGGGGCGCGGCGAGCGCACGGTACCGCGCTTCGCGGAGCAGGATTTCGTGCTCCGGCCGGACCGATTCAAGCTTTGCATCAATCCCCTTGGCATCGAGCGTTTGGCGCGCCCGGTCGATGAGCCAAGCCCCCGCCGTATCGAGCCGCGCGACCCGGCCAAGATCGAGAACCACCCGCCGAGCTCCGTCGCTCTCCACGAGAAGAGCATCTGCCCGGGTTTCGATCGCGGCCGACGCATCCACCGTCCAACGCCCGCCAAGGTTGAGGGTCACCGCGTCGCCCATGCGCTGGCTGGAAAATTCCGGGCCGTCCGGCAAATCCATCTCTTTGCCCCGCCTCGATCGCAATGAGGAACATAATCGGCTTCTCGTGCTTGCATCTTGCAGCCGCGTGCGGCGAAGTCGAGGCGCCCCGGTTAGCACCTTTCCGCGCGGTTTGCGACACGCGCGAGATCGGCAATGACGGCGCGCCGCAACCTTGACAACATCGAGTCCGCCTCGCCGATTATGCCCGCCATGAGATGAATGGCGAAAGATGAACGGCGATATCCGACAGTGAGCGATGCATCAAATCTAGGCTTTTGGACCTTCCCTTGTTGCGCAAAAGTCACGGTTTCCCAAAAATCGCAGCGTTGCATTGAGCCTCACCTGAACCATTAACGATTATGGCTTGACTCCATGCCGGAAACACTTGCACTTTCGAAAATATAAATCGTTACTGTCGTTCCTAAGGCGTACCCAGTGCGAGCGGCCGGTCTCCGACCCTCTAAGCGATTCTCACGAAGGCCCGCGAGAGGCTGGACGCGAGCCGCCCGCTGTTTCCTCGTTCTCCTAGCTTGCCTCGCCCAATTATGGATGCCCGCGCAACCCCGGCACCCGCCGGGTTTTGCCGCGCATTCCGTGGTCTTAGACACCGCCACCACGGGCTCGGGCTTTACGCCCGCGAGCTTCGATGCGGGTCAATCAAGCGTTCCCTGCGCGGTTCACGGCACCCGTGCCGGCACCAACGGCGGCGACGGCCCCGCGCCTTGCCCCCACGGCGATTGCCCCTTCTGCCCGTGCCCCTGCTGCTGCTCGCATGTCCACGCCGCGATCGGCATTCTGCCGCAGGAGACGGCACGGGCAGCCTATGCGCCGCTCCTATCCGCAACCGTCGTCGCGCCGCCCGCGCTTCTCGGCGCGCGTACGCGGTTTGCGGTGTTTGCCGGGCAGCCCCGCGCGCCTCCAATCCTGATCTGATCGACGAGCAACCACCCGGCACCGCCATCTTGCGGCTGACCGCGGCTATCTCTCACTTTCAGATCAAGGATTCATCATGTCTTACAAAGCTTCGTTGGCTTGCGCCGGCGCATTCGCCGCCGCGGCCACCCTTGCCGGAACAGCCTTCGCGGCAGAGCCGTTGCCCCCACCAGTTCCGATCTTCACCTGGACCGGCCTCTACGTTGGCGGCCAGATCGGTTACGCCTGGGGCCACGACCCCGTCACCTGGTCCGGCATATCGAACGACGATGAGCAAGCAGCGGGTACGTTTAGCCAGACTCCACAAGGAGTGATTGGCGGCGCCCATGCCGGTTATAATTACCAGATCAATCAGTGGGTTTTGGGGCTCGAAGGTTCCGTCGACGGCACAAGCCTGAGCCATACCCTTGTGGTGCCTGTGAATGACTTCGTGGGCGACACTCCGGGGAGCATAACGGCCAGCTCTAAGCCCAATGTCCAGGGCTCGCTTCGTGGCCGTCTCGGCATCGCCTTCGACCGCGCCCTGATCTATGGCACCGGCGGCGTCGCCCTGACAGGCTTCGACACTACCATTGTCGATACGACGGGCTTCTTCACCGGCGTTCCAGGGACCAACGCGACCTTCACGAACACGCGCACCGGCTGGACGGTGGGCGGGGGCATCGAATACGCAGTCACCGACAATTGGTGGGTGCGGGCCGAGTACCGCTATTCGGATTTCGGCTACACCACGGACTTTCCGTTCGCCGGCCAGTTGCCCTTCGCGGACAGCTTCGTTTCCCTGCGGCATCATCTGACCGAAAACCAGGTTCAAGCCGGCTTCAGCTACAGATTCGACTGGACGATTCCAGAACCAGCTGTGGCTTCTGGGCCGCCTGTGCCTCCGGGACCAGTCGCGGCTACAGCCCCGGCGTTTGTGACGCCTCCGGTACCGGGTGCGACGAGATATTAAGCCAAACGCTCCAATCGAGGATTCATCATGTCTCACAAAGCATCCTTGGCTTGCGCAGGCGCAATCGCCGCAGCGGCCTCTCTCGCCGGCATCGGCCCGGCGCTCTCCCACACGATCGTCGGCAACCGGGTCTTTCCGGCGACGATCGACATCGACGATCCCGGCGAAAACGACGAACTGGTTCTTCCCATGTTCTCCTATCTCGCGAATCCAAACAATGAATTTATCCCGAATTCCCCCGGTTCGAACGAGTACGACTTCAACTTCGACTATGCAAAGACGATCACGTACAACCTGGCATTTTCTATCGGAGACACGTTCACCCATCTCACCAACACGGTGAAGCCGGATGGGACCATCGGCACGCTGAACGGATGGCACAATATCGAAACGCAGTTAAAGTATGCTCCTTATCAGAACGCCGAGCATGAATTCATCGTTTCGACCGCGGTCAGTGTCGAATGGGGCCATACCGGCGATGTCGGCATCGGCTTCGCCGATCCCTATACGTCAATTACGGCAAAGGGCTACGTCGGCAAAGGCTTTGGCGATGTGGAGAACGAGTGGCTGCGGCCCATCGCGGTGACCGGGGAGATCGACTACACGTGGTCAACCCATCCGATCGACGTGACGGGGGTGGACCAATTCGGCAACGTTATAATCAGCCAGACGCCCACGGTTCTGACCGGTGGCGCTACACTCCAATACAGCTTGCTCTATATGAACTCCTTCGTGCATGAGGTGCCAGAGATCTTCAGACACATGATTCCCGATATCGAATGCGTTTTCTCGTCTCCAATATCGAACATTGGCCCCTCGTCTCCCCTATCGGTGCCCGGAACGCACGAAATCACGGGCACGTGGGGCCCCGGCCTTTATTATTTCGGCAGGCTTGGGGATGTTTCGTTTCAACTCGGCGCCGTGGCGCAAATTCCGATTAATCACGCGAGCGGCAGACATCCCGGCGTGATAGCCATCGTGGATTTCCTCCTCGACGATATGTTTCCGAATTCGATTGGTAAACCGCTCTTTGGCCCCGCCGGGGCGCGCGGCGTAGGTTACTAAGGAGAGATCACCATGCAACGTTTCCTGAAACTCCTCATCACTGTGGTTATCATGTCCTCAGCGGTCGACACAGCCGCGCTTGCCCATGCGTTCCTGGATCATGCGGTTCCGGGCGTCGGAATGACGGTGAGCGGGCCGGTGCGCGAGCTCAGGCTTTGGTACACTCAGGGCGTGGTCACGGCCTTTTCCGCTGTTTCGGTCGCAAGTTCCACGGGAGGTGCGATCCCGGCGAGCAGGCCCGTCAACGATCCGTCGGACCAGCAGATCGTGATCGTCCGTCTCGGACGGGCGCTCGGACCCGGCAGCTACACGGTGAGCTGGCGTGCACTCTCGGTCGACACGCATACGACCACGGGCACATTCCACTTCACGGTCACTTGAGCGGTCGCCGGCCGGGTCCTGCCGTAC
>JBAUNU010000490.1:0-1524 GCA_049579405.1 Methylocella sp. | reverse complement strand
ATCTTCCGCTTTATCTACGGCGGGCATGTTGCATCCGACGCGTTCATCGTTATCTTGGGTGTTCTCCTAATGGGTCTCATCGCATGGGCGGCGGAATGGCGCGAAAGATCGCGGGCGGCCTTGGCCAACAAGCCGCTTTTGCCCTAGAGCTGGGCTGCTTTTGATGCTGGCTCCCCGCGCGGAAGGCCTGGGCGCTCCGCTCGAAGCGGAGAATGGGGATTTAGCGCAAGCTTGGACCAGCAGCGCCCATCGGTTTGCGATTTTAAGCCTCGTCATCTTTTACGGGCTCGCGCTTGCCTCTTGGCTCTATAGCGGAACGGTCGTGCCGTGGGATTCGAAAAACCATTTTTACGCGATGTTCCGTTTCCTTGGCGATGCTTTGCGCAATGGTGAGATTCCGCTCTGGAACCCTTATCTTCTCGGCGGCCATCCGGCGATCGCCGATCCGCAATCCTTGATCTTCACGCCGAGCATGATGCTTTTTGCGCTGATCGCGCCAAATGCCCCAATGCAGCTCTTCGACGCGGTCGTCCTCGCGCATCTTTTCGCGGGAGGGGTTTGCATTCTGAGCCTTTTGCGGCGCTGGCGCTGGCATCCGGCGGCCGCGGTCCTCGCGGCGATCATTTTCATGCTCGGCGGCGCCGCATCCTCCAGGCTTCAGCACACCGGCATGATCATTTCCTACTCTTTCTTTCCGGCGGCCTTGTGGTGCCTCGATGTCGCGCTCGAGCGCCGCTCCTATCGTTTCGCTCTCGCGTTCGGTCTTGCTGCATCCTTGATGGCGCTCGGCCGCGACCAAGTCGCCTTCCTGCTTTGCACGGTTCTTGCCGGTTATCTTGCGTTTGCCACGGCCCAATCGGGAAACGCGCTTGTGTATCTGCGCGCCCGCGCCGGCGTTCTGTCGGTGAGCGCCGCCCTGATCCTCGCGATAGTGACCGTACCGGCACTGTTGACCATGCAGTTTCTTGCCGACTCGAACCGGCCGGGCGTTCCTTTCGGGGTCGCGGCGGCGGGTTCGCTCGCGCCGGTCAATCTGATCACGCTATTCGCGCCGAATTTCTTCGGCTCCCTCGATCATCTCTACGATTACTGGGGGCCTAGCTATTACACCATGCCGCGCGCCGACTGGACCGACCGTGCCGTCGATTATCTTTTTATCGGCACGCTTCCCTTCGTGCTCATTGCCTGGCACGGATTTGCGGCCGGCCGGTTGTTCGCGCGGCGCGGGCGTTTTTTTCTTATTCTGCTTTTGTTGGCGCTTGCTTACGCGCTGGGGCGCTATACCCCGTTCTTCACGCTCGCGTTTGACTGGATACCCGGCGTGTCCCTTTACCGGCGGCCCGCGGACGCGACGTTTCTAGTCAATATCGCACTTGCCATGGCCGCCGGATACTTGCTTCACCGCTATATCGAGGAAGGCCTGCCGAAGCCTTTCCGCACGCTGCCGAAATGGCTAGCCTTGGCGCTGGCCGGGGCGACCACGCTGGCCCTCGCCGTGCTGACCGGCAACGGCCTCGCCTTCTC
>JBAUNU010000489.1:0-7399 GCA_049579405.1 Methylocella sp. | reverse complement strand
ATCTTGGCTTGACCAACGCCGAAGAAAACGACCTGGTCGCTTTCTTGCAGACGCTGACGGACGGGTTTGTCACGGTTACGCCGGCGATGTTGAGCAAGCCCGCGGTGGTAAGAAAACCGGCCCTGCCGCCGAGCCACCAGTAAGACGGCCAACCGGCGTGAAGAAACTGGTTCTCGCCGCCGTCGTGTTTGCAGGGGCGGCTTGCGGTCTAGGTACGCCAAACCGACTCGTCGCGGACGACCAGAGCCCCGTGAACACGAGCCCCGAGCGCGTGCAGATCACCGGGGGACCGGAGCTGGAGAAGACCACCGGCAGTTGGGCAATTATTCGATGGACTACCAACAATGTCAGGGGAACGTCCTTGCGTTATGGCGTGGCGCGCTACGGTACCGACCCTCATCAATTGAGCCAGACGGCAAAGTCTCCGAACCGCTGGAACGGCGGGCTGCCCTCCATGACCTATCGAGTACAGATCAACCACTTAAAGCCCGGAACGACCTATTACTACAGCGTGGAGTCTGTGAACGCTACTGGCACGGCCGAAGGATCGGAAAGCGCGGTTAACCAATTCACCACGGAACCATCTCCTTAGCTCCGTCGTCACTCGCGGCCCCGACGACGGCGCGGGCGACAGATCTTGACGACATATCGCGTAGGATTTGATAGTCTTCTAGGCGACTAGCAACAACCCCGGAGGCGCGGATGATCGTCGAAACCGGCCATTACGCGCTCGTGCTCGCCTTGGCGCTCGCCCTCGTCAATTCCGTGTTGCCGGTATGGGGCAGCGTCGCGCGCGACCAAAGGCTAATGGCCGTCGCGCCTCCGGTCGCGCTGATGGGCTTTGGCCTCGTGGCCTACGCGTATTTCGCCTTGACGATGGCCCACGTGGTCTCCGATTTCTCGCTCGTCAATGTCGTCGAGAACTCGCATTCCGCCAAACCCTTGATCTATAAAATTACCGGCGTCTGGGGCAATCACGAAGGCTCGATGCTTTTGTGGGTCTTGGTGCTCTCGCTGTTCGCCGCGGCGGTCGCTCTATTTTCGCGATCGATGCCGGAAGACTTCCGCGCGAATGTGCTTGCCGTGCAATCCTGGATCGAGGCCGCATTCATTCTGTTTATTCTTCTAACATCGAATCCCTTCGCGCGCGTCGCAGGGGCGCCGGCGGAGGGCAATGATTTGAACCCCCTCCTCCAGGATCCGGGCCTCGCCATCCACCCGCCGCTGCTTTATCTCGGCTATGTCGGACTCTCGATCACTTATTCCTTCGCGGCGGCGGCCTTGATTTCGGGCCGCATCGATGCGGTCTTCGCGCGTTTCGTGCGGCCCTGGACGCTGATCGCCTGGATTTCCCTGACCCTTGGGATAGCGATGGGCTCCTACTGGGCCTATTACACGCTTGGCTGGGGCGGCTTCTGGTTCTGGGATCCGGTCGAGAACGCCTCGCTGATGCCATGGCTCGCGGCCACCGCGCTGTTGCATTGCACGGCGGTGATGGAAAAGCGGGAAGCCCTGAAAATCTGGACGATCTTCCTTGCGATCCTCGCCTTTTCCCTGTCGCTTGTCGGAACCTTTTTGGTGCGCTCCGGCGTATTGACGTCGGTGCATGCCTTCGCCAGCGATCCCATGCGGGGGGTCTTCATACTTCTCATTTTGGTCATCTTCATTGGCGGATCGCTTGCTCTCTTCGCTCTGCGGGCGGGCGGGCTGCAACAAGGCGGCCTCTTCGCGCCGGTCTCGCGCGAGGGCGCCATCGTCCTCAACAACCTGCTTTTGACCACCTGCTGCGCCACGGTTTTCACCGGCACCCTCTATCCGCTCGCCCTCGAAGCCGTGAGCGGCGAAAAAATCTCGGTCGGACCGCCTTTCTTCAACCTGACTTTCGTGCCTTTGTTCATCCCGCTGTTTATCCTGATGCCGGTTGGCCAATTGCTGCCGTGGAAACGCGGCGATCTCGCCGGCGTCGCGCAAAGGCTCGCCGTGGCGTTCGGGGCCGGGCTCATCTTCATGGGGATCCTTGCGGCATGGCGCGGCGGGCCCGCCGTCAGCGTAATCCTGTCCGGTGTCGCGGTTTATGTGATCCTCGGCTCTTTCGTCGATCTCGGCAGGCGTCTTTTCGGCGGCGGCGGCGGCGCTGACATGGTGCGCCAACGTGCGCGCGGCTTACCGCGCCATGCGTTCGGCACGGCTTTCGCGCATGCCGGGCTCGGAGTGACCCTGCTCGGCCTTGCCGCGACCGGCTGGGGCGTCGAGAAGATCACGGCGTTGAAGCCCGGAGAGGAGGTCGAAATCGGCCCTTACGAGCTGACCTTCGAGAGCGTCGTGCCGCGCAATGGCCCGAACTACTCCGAAGTCGCCGGACGCACATTGATCCGTTCCAACGGTGCACTCGTCGCTACGATCGAACCCGCAACGCGCTTTTATCCCGCCCGTCGCATGAATCGGTCGGAGGCGGGCATCGCGACCCTTGGCCTTGGCCAAGTCTATATGAGCATCGCCGATGTCGCGGCCAATGGCACCGTCAATGCGAGGATTTTCTGGAAGCCGCTTGTCGCCTTGATCTGGATCGGCGCCTTGGTCATGGCTTTCGGCGGATGCTTGTCGCTCAGCGATCTGAGTGTTAGGGTCGGCATCGCGCGCCGCGCCCGCAAGGCGCCCGCGCCGCGCCCGCAACCGGCGGAATGAATTCCATGACTGTCACTCGTGCTGCCGCCCTGGCTTGCCTGCTTTTGTGGGCGCCGCTTGCGGCGAGGGCGGTTCAGCCCGACGAAATCGTGACGGACCCGAAGCTTGAAGCTAGAGCACGCGCGCTTTCCGCGCAATTGCGCTGCCTGGTTTGCCAGAACGAGTCGATCGACGAATCCCACGCCGACCTTGCCCGCGATCTGCGCCTGCTCGTCCGCGAACGGCTTCAGGCAGGCGACAGCGACGATCAAATTCGCGCCTTCCTGGTCGGCCGCTATGGCGATTTCATATTGCTGAAGCCGCCTTTCAAGCTTGCAACCTGGCTGCTTTGGGGCGCGCCCTTCCTTATCCTTCTCATGGGCTGCGGCATCATTCTTGTTGCCCGGCAGCGCCAACAAGGGCATGGCGGTACAGACAGCCTGACCGAGGGCGAACGCGTAAAGCTCGAAACCATGCTCGGTGAAGACGATTCTTGAAGGCCAATTTAAAGAGGCAGATTGAAGACGCGGCCTGGAATCAATTCTCCCTTCTCGACCAAGCCGACGGCGATGACCACGCCGCGACAGGCGGCATAGGCGAAACCATGCAACGGAGCGCCGTGGCCGCGCAACAGTATCGGTTGACCCCGCCGGAGTCTGGCCGCAACGCTTGAATCGACCAGA
Source organism: Methylocella sp. (assembly GCA_049579405.1). Classification (GTDB taxonomy): domain Bacteria; phylum Pseudomonadota; class Alphaproteobacteria; order Rhizobiales; family Beijerinckiaceae; genus Methylocapsa. The sequence goes on along the minus strand of JBAUNU010000489.1, from coordinate 4,052 downwards.
ACCCGCGGCACTTCCGCGAGACCCGCTTCGACGCGGCGAAAGGCGTCAGCGCGACGGGCGTCGTCGCCTAAATCCGGCAAAGTCACCGCGTCCGTTTCGTAGAATGGGCCGACCCGCGTGCGCCGCAGTGCGCTGACATGGCCGTAGCAGCCAAGACTTCTGCCGAGGTCGCGGGCAATCGCGCGCACATACGTTCCCTTGCCGCAGCGGGCCTCGAACACCGCCTCGTCGCGTCCCGCCTCGATGAGATAGAGCGCGTAAATTGTCACCGGGCGCGGAGACAACACCGGCACCTGGCCACCACGCGCGAGATCGTAGGCGCGCTCGCCATTGATCTTGATCGCCGAATAGGACGGCGGCAGTTGTTGAATCGTCCCGGTAAACTGCGGCAACAGCGCGAGGATGCCGGCAGCGGCGGGCCGCGCGTCCGAACGAGCGGCAACCCTGCCGCCGGAATCGCCAGTGTCCGTTTCGGCGCCCCAGCGCACCGTAAAGCGATAGGCTTTTTCACCGTCTTGAACGAAAGGTACGGTTTTTGTCGCCTCGCCAAAAGCGACCGGCAAAACCCCCGTGGCGAGGGGGTCGAGCGTTCCGGCGTGTCCGGCCTTCTTGGCATTGAATAGGCGCTTCAGCCGGGATACCGCGTGGGTCGAGGTCATGCCGGCCGATTTGTCGAGCACAACCCAGCCATCAACGTTGTTTCGCGCCGAGGCGCGAACGTTCATTCCGGCATGTCCTGCTTTTTGCTCAAATCGCGTTTCACCTCGGGCAATTCGAGCAATGCGTCTATCCTGGCGCCATAGTCGAAACTCGGGTCCGCCTTGAAGCGAATCTCGGGCGCGTATCTCAGGTCTGCGCGGCGAGCAATCTCGCCGCGCAAAATTTTCTTGTGCCGGTCAAGCGCGGCTAAGACCTCCGCGACCCTGGTGCCGCCAAGCGGCATGACAAAAATTGTGGCGAGCTTTAGATCGGGACTCATGCGCACTTCCGGAATCATTATCATCTTGCTTTCGAGAACCGGATCGCCGATCGCCGAACGAACCAAAAGCTCGGCCATGGTATGGCGGATAAGCTCGGCCACGCGCCGCATCCGCTGCGAAGGCTCCCCGCCCTGCTGTTGGTGAACTCTGGACATGGTTTTCCGCGCAGACTTTTCTAGCGCTTTTTCGCCGGGGGCTTTTCAATTTGAGCTTGCTGCGACGCGTCACCCTGCATCGACACAAGCCGTTCAAAAACCCGGATAGCCGCGCGCTCGGCTCGCCCTTCGATTTGATCTCGTAGCGACGAATGAACGAATGTGACCAGCACCTTCAGTTCACCGGCCTGCCCATCGACTTGCCGTTGGAGACGTTGCACCTCGTCTTCGAGACTCTTTGTCCGGCCTTTAGTGCATCGACCGATCTCTCGAGGGTCAACACATTGGCGAGAAACTCTCCAAACTTTCGCAAAGACGGCAACGACAGACCTTTGCTTTTGCTGGTTTCTCTCTGTTTATTGGCGCCCTCGTCGACTTTCCGGATTTCGGGCTCTTCGCTGCTCAAGCATCCGCCTCCGAAGTCACCAAAGCGTTCAATAAAGCTCGCGTCTCTTTTTGAATACGAGCGATCCGATCGCCTCTTGCGGCGATGCGCGCGATCGCTTCACCTGTCGATTCCGCCAGTTTCTCCAATACGCCAGCGCTGCGGCCCAGCGACTCGACCGCCTTATCCCATAGCGCCGCTCCCCGCGCTTCCACCGCCTCAGCCGAAGCTTGCTTTGATTCTACCCTTAATTCCAGCAGGCGAATCTCGGCGGCAAGCTTGATTTCCTTACTAGCCACCATGGCCTGCTTAGATTTCGCCCTTAATTCCGCTAATTTTGTCTTTAATTCCGCTAATTTCGCCGGAAACTTGTCAAGATCGCTTTCCTCCTCGATATCCTCCCAGATTACGTCGTCGATTTCTTGACCTGTGTGGGGTAAAGCGATCTTCGAGACCGGGGCGGGTTTCTTCTCAGCGCGCCGCTTTGCATCTTGCTCTAGTCTCGCCGCCATAGCTAGCTCCCCCTTCACTCAATCAAGCATTTCACGACGCAATCGTCACAGCGAGCGCTTGATCTCCTGCACAGTATAGCATTCGATGATATCCCCAATCCGCATGTCCTGGTATTTCTCGAACGCCATGCCGCATTCCTGACCGGCTTGCACTTCCTTGACCTCGTCCTTGAAGCGCTTCAGGGTCGAGAGCTTGCCTTCGTGCACCACGACATTGTCGCGGATGAGCCGCACATGGGCGCCGCGCTGAACCGTGCCATCGGTGACCCGGCAGCCTGCGACCTTGCCCACCTTGGAAATCGTGAAGACTTCCAGGATTTGGGCATTGCCAAGCATTTCCTCCCGCAACGTCGGCGCGAGGAGGCCGGACATTGCCGCTTTCACGTCATCGACGAGATTATAGATGATAGTGTAATATCGGATCTCAATGCCCGCCTGTTCGGCCAGCGCGCGGGCTTCCTTGTGCGCGCGCACGTTGAAGCCAATCACCGCCGCCCCCGAGGCTTCGGCCAAGGTTATGTCGGATTCCGTGATCCCGCCGGCGCCCGCATGGATCACCCGCGCCGCGACCTCCTCGGTATTGAGCTTTTCGAGCGTCGCGACGATTGCCTCGACCGAGCCCTGAACGTCGCCCTTGATGACGAGCGGGAACTCCTTGCGGCCAGCCGTCTTCAATTGGCTCATCATATCCGATAGCGATCCGCGCGCCAAATTGCCCCGCGCGGCGGCTTTCTCGCGCCTCTGCCGCTCGCGATATTCGGTGATTTCGCGCGCTCTCGCTTCAGTTTCGACGACGGCGACGCGATCGCCGGCCTCGGGCGACCCGGAAAAGCCCAAAACCTCGACCGGCATCGAGGGACCCGCGTCCTGTCTCGTTTCGCCCTTGTCGTCGAGAAGGGCACGCACGCGGCCCCATTGCGAGCCGCCGACGATGAGATCGCCGACCTTGAGAGTACCGCGTTGGACCAGCACGGTCGCCACCGGCCCGCGGCCCTTGTCGAGACGCGCCTCGATAACGGTTCCTTCGGTCGGGCGCGCCGGATTGGCTTGCAGGTTGAGCAGTTCGGCTTGCAGCGCGATCAAATCGAGCAGCTTGTCGAGATTGATGTTCGCGGTTGCCGAAACTTCGACCTCGAGCGTTTCGCCACCGAGCGATTCGACCTGCACTTCATGCTGCAGCAATTCGCTGCGCACGCGCTCTGGTTTGGCGGCTGGCTTGTCGATCTTGTTGATCGCCACGATCATCGGGACCTTGGCCGCACGCGCATGGGCGATCGCTTCCGCCGTCTGCGGCATGACGCCATCGTCCGCGGCGACGACGAGAACGACGATGTCCGTGACCTTGGCGCCGCGCGCGCGCATCGCGGTGAATGCCGCGTGACCGGGTGTGTCGATGAACGTTACCGTCGAGCCGTTCGGCGCGACGATCTGATAGGCGCCAATGTGTTGGGTGATGCCGCCGGCCTCCCCGGAGACGACATTGGCGTGACGGATCGCGTCGAGCAGCGAAGTCTTGCCATGATCGACATGACCCATGATCGTCACGACCGGCGGGCGCGGCACAAGATGTTCCCCGGCGTCCGGCGTATCGAAGAGCCCTTCCTCGACATCGGCCTCGGCGACCCGTTTCACGGTGTGACCGAGTTCCTCGGCGATGAGCTGCGCTGTGTCGGCATCGATCACATCGGTGATTTTCGCCATCTGGCCCTGCTTCATCAGAAGCTTGATGACATCGACGCCACGCTCCGACATGCGGCTGGCGAGTTCCTGGATCGTTATTGTCTCGGGCAAGATCACTTCGCGCGTGAGCTTTTCCTTGGTCTCGTTGACATGACCCTTTAGCCGTTGAACGCGGCGGCGGAAAGCGGCAACGGACCTGGTCCGCTCTTCTTCTTCCCCGGTAACGTTGGCGACTGTCAGGCGGCCGCGGCTTTTTCCCCCGACGCCCCGAAAAGGGCGTGGAATAACGGTCTTCGCCGGCGTTCCGGGACGGCGAATAAGACGCGGGACTTCCTCGTCC
>JBAUNU010000488.1:0-1788 GCA_049579405.1 Methylocella sp. | reverse complement strand
GATGGAGATCGCCCCCGCGCGCCTAGCAGATGAAACGGCGCCACTCAAATCGCTGCTGCAGCCCGCCGCCGCTTAAGCGCAGTATCATGGCGCAACTGCCACAGACTACTTGGCCAGGCGAATCATGACCGCCCTTACATGTAACCTTATGCACGAGACACTCCGCGAGCTCTTGGATCGGCTCTAGTTAGACATGGGTCCGAAAAAGCCAATCGGTGAAGATGAAAACCGTACCGAAATTCCTTGTCGGGTGCTGGTGATGCTTCAAGTGATGTTTAAGCCAAATGTCGTAAAACCAGAATTTGGTAACCCAGTTCTCCGAAACGCCATGGTAGGCCTCATGTAACGATGACCAAAGTGCCGCGTAGCCGATGCACGCAATCAGAACGAACGCAACCCAAGCCCAGCCAAGGAAAATGGCGAATACGAGCAATGGGCTTACCGAAGCCGCGACGCTCAATGCGTTGATGTCAATATTCACATCGTTGCGGCCCTTGCCATGATGCTCAACGGCGTGCTCTCTCCACCATGAACCCCTTCCCAATCCAGGATAGTGCATGAGCCAGCGATGTGCTGCGTACTCAGCGAGCGGTGTGTAAAGAACAAGACAGAGTATTGCGATAGCCCAAACCATTGACTGCCCCTTGAACATTTGTCGGCCGGCACTTCGTTTAGCCTGCCCCGGCCGGTAATCGATTTACACGGATATCGGCCGGATGACGAGCTTATTGAGACTGCAATTGCCACTTTTGACGAATTTTGGCAATGCCAAACCATCGACACCGGGGGTCAAAGCCAGGGACACGGCTCGCCAAGCGCCGGAAATGCGGATTCTGTTGTCAAGGGGGCGGGCCATCCCGTAAAACCTACACGTCCTTGAACGTGAACGGCGAGATGCCGCGCATCGTCTCATCGACAACCAGCGGCCTCAAGGCCGGCGGCGACGCGCGCTGCGGGCAAGCGGGGCGGTCGCAGAGGCGGCAATTGATCCCGATGGGCGTCGCGTCGAGGGCGTTGAAGTCGAGCCGCTTGGCATAGACGAGGCGCCTTGCATATTTGATCTCGCAGCCAAGCCCGATCGCAAAGCGCGGCTCGATCGCGCCCCAAGGGGTGAGCGAGCGGCGCACGGTGCGGGCGATCGAGAACCATTGCGAGCCGTCGTTGAGCTCGATGACCTGTGTCAAAATCCTGGCGGGCTCGGCGAACGTCGCGTGAATATTCCATAACGGACAGGTGCCGCCGGAATGGGCGAACGGAAACCGGCTCGACGAAAACCGTTTCGAAACATTGCCGGCGATATCCACGCGAACGAGGAAAAACGGCACGCCCCGCGCGGTTGGCCTCGCGAGCGTCGTCAGGCGATGCGCCACTTGTTCGAAACTCGCTCCGAAACGCGCCGCCAGAATCTCGACATCATAGGAGACAAGCTCGGCCGCTTCGTGGAAACGCCCATAAGGCATCATCACGGCGCCCGCAAAATAATTGGCAAGCGTGATGCGCAGCAACCGGCGGCTCAAGCCGTCGGTTGGCTCCAGCCGCGCCGCCAGGGCGTTCAAGAGTTCCCCGAATTGGCTCAAGGCAAGCTGATAGGCCGCCTGAAAGGTCCGGCCTGGCGGCTCCACGGCTTCCGAGATCATCAATTGGCGGCGGTGATGATCGTACCAGCGCAGCCGGTCGCCCATGACCTCGACCGGCAGCGCCCTGGCGCGGATGCCATGGCGGGCACGAAGATGGTCGCACAAGGCGAAGTAGAGGCCGTTTCCGGCGAGCGCCAGCTCGGCCGCGAAG
>JBAUNU010000487.1:0-3972 GCA_049579405.1 Methylocella sp. | reverse complement strand
CGGCTTTTGCGCTGGTAAATTCTGGTCACGTTTTTCAGCCTGCCTGATATCTTCAACTCTTAACAGGCCAAATAGGCAAAATCGACGTTACGCTAATCGTGAGGATATGCCATCCCCTCGACTGACTTTACGAGTCTTTGGAATGGCACCATGGACACATGATTCTGTCCTCGGAACGGATTATTGAGCAAGACGACGAGCGCCATAATCAGGCCAATCAAAGCTCCAAGCAGCGACACCGTAGCCAGATGCATCCATAAGCGTGGCATGCCGAAAAGATAGGTAAACATCATTAATATTACTGCCCCAGCAATGAGATTCCACCACAAGATCGGCGGCAATTCCGAGGTCGCGGCGTGGAAGCGGCCGCGGCGCGCGTCGTAAAGCTGGTTCAAAGTTTTGATGGCGTCAGCGCGCAGAACGGCGACACTCTCGCCATTTGCTTGAAATTGCAGAAGCTCGGTTTGAAACTTGTCCATTAATTGCCAACCCGGGGCTTCGTTCGCACGTCCGGCGGCCAAGGTCGGCCACTCGTCCTGCACGACGATTTCCGCGTAGACAAAGAGAAAGTGCCGCAACCTTGAAGCCGCCGGTTCTGGAAACGCCACAGTGCCGCGATATAGATTACCGACGAGATTGGCTTCCGTTTGCACTTGGCTGTCGATTTGGGCGAAATTCTGCCAAACGGCCACGGCCACGAACGCGAGCAAGACGGCGTAAGTGGCGCCGACCGTCGCGAAAATGAAGCCCGACACGTCGTTGTGAACAGCGCGCACACCATGCGGCACGATCGGGTGGACCACGAGTAGGCCAAGCGCCGAAAGTCCCGCACCGACGAGGAGCGAGACGATGACGGCCAGAGTGGTTGGCAAATCGGAAAGCCATTGTGCTGCAGCCTCAAGCATTGGAGTCACCTCAGCTCCGTCAATATCCTCTCAGTCGATTAAGACGCTGCCGCAAAGAACTTGACACATAACTCCCTTTTGTCGACTCTCAGTCTGTCCGCAAATTCTTGCGCAGGATCTTGCCGACGTTCGACTTCGGCAAATCGTCACGGAACTCGACCAATCTCGGGACTTTGTAGCTGGCGAGCTCGCCTCTGCAAAAATTGCGCACCGTCTCGGCGTCAAGCGCCTGATCGCCGCGCACGACAAACGCCTTGACCGCTTCCCCGCTGGCCTCGTCCGGCACGCCGATCACGGCACATTCCTTCACGCCCGCAAGCCTGGCGAGCACCGCTTCCACCTCGTTGGGATAGACATTGAAGCCGGAGACGAGGACCATGTCCTTGAGCCGGTCCACAACGGTGAAGTAGCCCTCGGCATCCATTTTCCCGATGTCGCCGGTAAACAGCCAGCCGTTCCGTAAGACATTACTGGTTTCGCCGGGCTGCCGCCAATACCCGGGCATTATTTGCGGCCCGCGCGCGATGATCTCGCCGGCCTCGCCGATCGCGGCCTCGTTTCCCTGCTCGTCGACGCATTTCATCTCGGTCGAGGGAAGCGGCACGCCAATCGAGCCAAGCTTCTCGCGTCCCGCGGGATTCAACGTCAGGACCGGCGACGCTTCGGTAAGGCCGTAGCCTTCGGCCACCCCGGTACCAGTGATCTTCCGCCAGCGCAGGGCCACCGCCTCCTGCAAAGCCATCCCGCCGGCACACGACACCCGCAGGCTCTTCGGCGGATTCGCGCAAAACCAAGGCTCATTCAAAAGCCCATTGAACAAGGTGTTCACCCCCGTGATGAAGGTTATGGCCTCGTTCTCGAAGGCCTTGCGGAGATTGGTCAGGGGCCTTGGGCTGGGAATCAAAATATTGTGCGCGCCTCGTACGAAAAAACCTAGCAAATTCACCGTGAAAGCGAAGATATGATAGAGCGGAAGCACGGTCAGAACGTGATCGCTCTCCCGCATGTCGTCGCCGCTAAAACTAAGGAATTGCGCCACGTTCATGATCAAATTGCGGTGCGTCAGCATGGCGCCCTTGCTCGTGCCCGTGGTGCCGCCGGTATATTGCAGGCAGGCGATGGCGGAAGGTTCCAAGTCCCTCGTGTAGTCCTTGACATTGGCTCCCGCGCGAATGTTGGCCGCGCCTAACGCAAGCGCTTTCGCCAGGCTCGCGTGTCTAAAGCGCGGACGCGGAATCTGCTTCTTGACGTATTTTTGCACGAATCCGATGAGCCGCCGCGACGCAATCGGAAACAGGCTTGCGGCTTCGGTCAAAACCACATGCGGCACCGGGGCGTCTTCCATCGCCGCCGCAAGCTTATCCGCGAACATGTCGATCGCGACGATCGCGGCTGGTTCGGCGTCCGCCAAGACGTGCGCCATTTCATGCCCGGTATAGAGCGGATTGACATTGACGAGCACGCAGCCCGCCTTGAGAATGCCGAACGCGGCGACCGGATAGGCGAGCCCGTTGGGGATCTGGATCGCGACCCTGGCTTCCGGCTCGAGGTGCAGCGTTTCGCGCAAATAGGCGGCGAAGGCGTCCGAATAGCGATCTATTTCGGCAAAGCTCAGGCTTGCCGCCATGCCGTTCGGAAGGATGGTGGTGAACGCCCGGGCCGCCGGCTTCCGCGCCGCCAAGTCCGGCGCTATCTCGCCGAGCAAACCGTAAGGCGGCGTCTCGATCCGCGCCGGCACGCCGGCCGGGTAGGCGGCGAGCCACGGGAAGGTTACGTTATCCGTCTCGTCGGCGATCGGCACTTCGTCGTCCATCAGAGTTTCCCAACTTAGTCTGGCGCCGTTATACATGGGGATTGAGCTTCCGCGACAGGCTTGCCCGGCGCGCCTTGGTGGTATAGTGGCAAATGCTCGCGCGGTGGCGGGGTATTTCCCTGATTTCAAATGGACCGATCCGCATTGGCTGAAACGAAGAAGATCAACTGGGTCCATGTTTCGACCCTCGTCGCGGTTGCCATTCTGGTTGGCACCGAAATGGTCGGCGCGTCCTGGGCGGCGGGATGGGCGCTCGGCGGCCTCCTGCAGCTCGATCCCCTCGTCAGCCGCATCATCGAGGCAGGATTTGGTCTTTGCGGCTTTGGGCTCCTCTATTATTTCATGCGCACCGCGATTCGCCACGAACCCATCCGCTAGAAATCCCTCTGCTCCCTTCTCCCTGCCTAGCCGCGGTTGACGCCGCTTTTCACATCGGCCGCGCCATCCGGCCATTTGGCCGCCAGACCCGAAGGAAAGGCAAGGAAAAGCAATTGACAACAGCCTTTGACCGGAGATCGGCGCTAAAGGCCGCCGCCGCAGTCGTGCTCGCGGCAACGGGTCCGAACAAAGGCTTCGCCGCCGACGCGGTGAAGCTCGGCCCGGCGGTGCCATTTTCCTTCGATAGTCTCAACGCCGTGGCGCAACGCATGGCTGGCAAGCCGTACGTCGGCCCGGCGCGGCCTTCGCCCGATATCGTCGCCAAGATCAATTATGAGGCCTGGGGAAAAATCAAGTTTGAGATGGACCATGCGCTTTTCGCCGATGGGCCGGGCCGGTTTCCGGTGAGCTTCTTTCATTTGGGAATGTTTTTTCAAAAAGCGGTTGAAATGCATGTCGTCGACGCAGGCAGCGCGCGGAAAATTATCTACGATCAGAGCTATTTCCAAATGCCGGAGGATTCAATTGCCAAGAAACTTCCGCAAGGTGCGGGCTTCGCCGGCTTGCGCATCCAGGAAGCGCGCGATGGTGCGCTCGACTGGCACAAGAACGATTGGGTCGCTTTCCTCGGCGCCGATTATTTTCGCGCGATTGGCGAACAGCGCCAGTATGGTCTTTCGGCTCGCGCGATCGCGCTCGATGTGGCGGTCGCGAACAAAGCGGAAGAATTTCCGGATTTCACGAAATTCTATATCGATCGGGCCGAAGCTGGAGATTCGCTGACCGTGTATGCCCTGCTCGAAGGTCCGTCGATCGTGGGCGCCTGCCGCTTTCTGCTGACCCGCACCAAGAGCGTCACGATAGACATCGACCAGA
>JBAUNU010000486.1:0-2497 GCA_049579405.1 Methylocella sp. | reverse complement strand
CTTCGCGGCCGCCTCGGCCCGCAAGGCCGAAGCTGTGCCGGAACTCCGCGAACCCGCGGTGGCGCTCCGCCCCATGACCGCCGGCGGCGAGGTGGTCGAAGATTATGGTCATATGGGGCTGACTCTGCGAAACCATCCGGTCAGTTTCCTGCGCGGAGACCTGCGCCGCCAGCGCGTCGTCACTTGCGCAGATGCAATGCAGGCCAGCGATGGCCGCTGGCTCCAGACCGCCGGCCTCGTGCTCGTGCGGCAAATGCCGGGTTCGGCGAAAGGCGTCATGTTCATCACCATCGAGGACGAGACTGGCATCGCCAATCTCGTGATCTGGCCGAAGCTCCATGAACGGCAGCGCCGCGTGATCCTTGCGGCCAGGATGGTGGCGGTCCATGGCCGCATCCAGCGCGCGGGCGAGGTCGTCCATCTCGTAGCTCATCGGCTGACCGATTTGTCGAACGCGCTCGCGAGCGTTGGCGATAGAGACATCACGTTCCCGCTGCCGCACGGCCGCGGCGACGAGTTCCACCACGGCAGTCCGGGCCTCGATTCGAGACGTCTTCCGCCCGGGGTGCCCAAGCCGCGCGATATCATCATTCCCGATCTCCACATCGGCTCGATCAAGACGAAGACGCGGGATTTCCGGTAGACTGCGAGTGCCAAGCGAGGGAAACGCAGTGTATGCGCAGCCATCTGGCTGACCGCTTGGCGGCCAAACCGTTTCGCGAAGCTCCCAACCGCGCTCAACCCACGGCCTGCCTCTGCTCCAGTGGTCAAATTTGTTCGACAAAAAAAGAAGAGCATAACCCTGAGCAATTGCATATGTTACCTAGGGCATAATTAGCTGCAAGTTCCTCTATCTCTTGAGAGAGCGGTAGCAGTTCGCTATGGCCCACCGGTTTGCGAGCTTCGCATGAAAAATGCTTTCGCAGCGCTTTGGCTATTTTGGCTTTGCTTGGGCAGCCTGCTTCTTCCCGCGTTCGGGCAAGAGAAGACCGTCAACGTCTTTGGGTGGGGCGACTATATCGATCCCAAGGTTATCGAGGACTTTACCAGGGCGACAGGGCTCAAGGTTGCCTATGACGCTTACGATTCAAAAGAGGCGGTCGAGGCGCGGCTCCTGACCGGCAAGACCGGCTTCGATGTTGTAATTGTCCCAGGGTCCGTCCTGCAAAGGCAGATCGCGGCGGGGATCTACCAAAAACTCGACAAAGCCAAGCTTCCAAACAGCAAGAACCTTTGGCCGGAGGTGATGGCGCGCCTTGCGATCGATGATCCGGGCAACCAATATGCGGTCAACTATATGTGGTTTACGGCTGGCATTGCCTACAATGTCGAAAAAGCCAAGGAACTTCTGGGCGATGCCGCGGCCGATGCTTCGCTGAATTCTTGGGACATCCTCTTCAAGCCAGGGAATTTGAAGAAATTCGCCGGCTGCGGCATTACCGTCCTCGACAGCGGCGAAGAACTGTTTGCGATCGCACTTAACTATCTTAGGGCCGATCCGGCGTCGATACGCCAGAGCGATCTCAAGCGTGCCGCGGAACTGTTAAGCGGCATGCGGCGCGACGTGAAAAAATTCGACTCCGCGGACTTCGCGGATGCGCTGGCCAATGGCGACATTTGTCTTGGGGTTGGCTATTCCGTGGAAAGTTTTCGGGCGCGCGACCGTGCGCGGGAGGCAGATAATGGGATCGAAATCGATTACACTATTCCCAAGGAAGGCACTTTGATGTCGCTCGATAATCTCGCAATTCCCAAGGATGCGCCGCATGTCGAGGAAGCCTATGCCTTTATCGACTTCCTCTTGCGGCCAGCGATCGCCGCCCGCAATACAAATTTTACCCATCTCGCCAACGGCGTCCTCGCCTCGAAATCCTCAATCGGCAAGGACATCGTCGAGAACAAGTCGATTTACCCGGACGCCGCGACGATGCAACGGCTCTTCGCGGTGGCAAACCATGATCCAGCGGCGCGAAAAATGATTGTCCGCGAGTGGGCGCGGATAAAAACCGGCAAATAACGCCGCGAAGCCGGTTTCCGCCCGCGCTGGCCGGAAAGCACTCTTGCGATAAGACCCTATCCTTTGTATAGGCGGGAGCCCCGGTTAGTGAGGGCCTGGCCTCGTGGCGGAATGGTTACGCAGAGGACTGCAAATCCTCCTATCCCGGTTCGATTCCGGGCGAGGCCTCCAGCCCCAACCTCCTTAGCCGATCGCGGCGGTGCGCAGCCGCAGGGCGTTGCCGATCACGCTCACCGAGGAGAGCGACATCGCGGCGGCCGCGATGACCGGCGACAGAAGAATGCCGAAGGCCGGGTAAAGAACACCGGCGGCGATCGGGACTCCGGCGGCATTGTAAATAAACGCAAAGAAAAGATTCTGCCGGATGTTGCGCATTGTCGCCTGGGACAAGCGGCGCGCGCGCAGGATGCCCCGCAGGTCGCCTCTAAGCAGCGTGACGCCCGCGCTTTCGATCGCGACATCGGTGCCGGTGCCCATGGC
>JBAUNU010000485.1:0-3804 GCA_049579405.1 Methylocella sp. | reverse complement strand
GCCCATCGATCCGCGGCAGTCCCCGCCGCGCCGCCCAGCGTCCGTTGCCGTCCATGATCACGCCAACATGCACGGGCGCGCCGGTTAGGCGCCGTCGCGCGAGAAGCGACGTCTCATCCGCAACCATGGATGACATTGTCATGTCCTGGCCGCCAGCCGCCCGCGGAATCGTCCCTTGGCGTCCTCTATCCTACGCAAGACAGCCCTTCTTCCATACAGCTTCCACACAGCGCGCCTCTATCAAAAAGACCACCCCGCCGTGGGTCATCGGCCAGCCCCGTAACACCGGCGGCCGACCCGTCAAACTAACCACGCGGCCCCTGCGGGGTTCGCCGCCCCCTTATAGCAGATCGGGTCGGCTCACACTTGCATGATTTCGATTTCCTTCGTGCTCAGCGCGGAATCGATCTCGCCGACGAATTGATCCGTCAGTTTCTGAACCTCGCTCTCGTGGCGTTTCTCGTCGTCCTCGCCGATCGACTTATCCTTGAGCAGTTTTTTTAGCACGTCGAGCCCATCGCGGCGGACATGGCGGACTGCGATGCGCGCCTCTTCGGCATATCTATGCGCGACCTTCGCCATTTCCTTGCGCCGCTGCTCGTTGAGTTCCGGGATCCGGATCCGCAAGACCTGGCCTTCGACGGTCGGGGAGAGTCCCAAATTGGCGTTGCGGATGGCCTTGTCGACGGCGCCGACCATTGCCTTGTCCCAGACGTGAACCGAAAGCATTCTCGGCTCCGGCACGCTGATTGTCGCCAGCTGATTGAGCGCCATCGCTTGCCCATAGGCCTCGACATGCACGGGTTCGACAAGGCTCGCCGACGCGCGCCCGGTGCGCAAACCTCCTAATTCGTGCTGCAAGGTCGCGACCGCACCCTGCATGCGCCGGCTAAGGTCTGAAATATCAAATTCAGAGCTCATGTTGGAACCCTACGGTGTTTTCGCCCGGCCCGTCCATGGCTATCAGAGGATCGTAGCGCACTATGAAGGCGAAACCAGAGTGGCTCGCCCGCATCCCTCGAAGGCGGCGAGGATCGCGCCGGGCTGCCTTATCGAGAAGACGATTATGGGAATTCCGTTGTCACGCGCAAGCGCGAACGCGGCGGTGTCCATGACCGCGAGATTCTGGGCGATCGCTTCGTCATGAGTTAACCGATCGTAGCGAACAGCGGCCGGATCGCGCTTCGGGTCCGCCGAATAGACTCCGTCGACCTGCGTCGCCTTCATAATGAGATCGCAGGAAAGCTCGGCGCCGCGCAAGGCCGCGCCGGTATCGGTTGTAAAGAAGGGATTGCCGGTGCCGCCGGCGAGAACCACGATCCGGCCCTTGCCGAGATGATGCAATGCGGCCTGGCGCGAATACGCCTCGCAAAGCGCGGGCATTGGCAGAGCCGACAGGGTTCGCGCAGCCTGGCGTTGCTTCTCGATCGCATATTCGAGGGCGAGCGCGTTCATCACCGTCGCGAGCATGCCGATCGAATCGGCGCGCGCCCGCTCAATGCCTTTGTCAGCGCCTTCAATGCCCCGAAAAAAGTTCCCGCCGCCGACGACCACCGCGACCTCGACGCCGCGCGCCGCGACCTCCTTCAGATCCGCCGCGATCCACGCCAAGGTATCTTGGTCAAGACCGTGGCTTCGCGCACCCATCATGGCTTCGCCGGAGAGCTTCACGATAATCCGCCGCCAAGCCGAAAATTTCGCCGGAAACGTGGTCTCGCCCGGTCCGCTCATCCGCCGCTGATTCCCTGACCGCTCGGCCTGCTCGATTGCAAAAGCCCCGTTCCGCGCTTCGCCCTCGTATACCATGAGTCGCGGATGACGGCCCATGGCGTCTTTGAACTCTAAAGATTTTTTCGGCAATATTTCGCCGTAAAAATTAATGTTCACAATCGATTTCCGTCCCTGAGGTTCGCCTTCGTGTTTTATCGGTGTGATCGTCCCGCCGTGCCGCCGGAGCCGGGCCAAAGGTGCCGCGCTCCTGGCTCCCGGATACGGTCACGGCCGGCCGCTCACCGCCCTGTTTTGCAAAATCCCAAGCAGCGTCCATATTTGATTAGAGTTCCCGAACCATAGTGGCCGTGGCAAAATGCAGGGTGTTGGCGAAGCGGAAATGCCTGGCAATGTGCCTCTCCCGCTCTATGGGCAGCGCGCTTGCGCGGCGGTTATCGCTGGCCTTGGATGGTTTGGCTTCGGAGTGGAGCTCTGCCTCAATATTCAGAACGCGCTCGTCAAAAACTTGCCGCTCGCGGGATATCTAATCGATTACTTCAGCTTTTTCACGATCGAGATCAATTTCCTAATTGCCCTCGTGCTCACGATTTTTTGCGCACGGCCGCGAGCGGAACAATTTTTGACCACGCCAAGCGTCACTTCGGCGCTTGTCGTTTATATTATCATTGTAGGCGTGGTCTATGCGGTGCTGTTGCGGCATTTATGGCACCCGCATGGATTGCAGCTGTTGGCCGACATCGCGCTGCATGATGTCGTCCCGATCCTGTATCCCATCTATTGGCTGGCATTTCTGCCCAAGGGGAGCCTGCGATGGAGCGATCCCGCCTGCTGGCTCGTCTTCCCGGTGATGTATTTCCTCTATAGCATGCTGCGCGGCGCGGCCTTTGGCATCTATCTTTATCCTTTCTTCGACGTCGCTCAGCTCGGGTTTCTACGGGTCACGATGAACGGAATCGTTTTGCTTGGCAGTTTTTTTGGTCTTGGCGTCATTTTGACTGCCATCGACCATGCCCTGGCCTCCGGCGAGAGTGGGCGAAGCGGGCTTGGCAGGGTGGCCGAACTCTGACAAATAGGACGCTTGACGGTTCATCCTCCGGCTTCCTCAGGCTTCAAAGAGACGCCATGACCCTCGCGTAGACCGGGACAACGCCCGCCAGTCGCGCAATGACTTCCCGGCCTCGCCGCGCGGAACGATTTCAACTCATCGAGACCGTCATGACAAAAAAGCTTTTGTTTCTGTTGGATACCGATCCGGCGCCGAGCGTCTTTGACACGGTCGTAGGCTATGACGGCGGCGCCGATCACGTCATCGGCTATGGCGGCGTGACGCCGGAAAGCGTTGCCGCGCTCGTCGACGGAACGATTTACACGCGAGGCGCCAAGGAGAAGCAATCTACCGCGATCTTCGTCGGCGGCGGCAGCATGATCGCCGGCGAGGCGTTGTTCAAGGCGGTCAGGGCGCGTTTCTTTGCGAATTTCCGGGTGTCCGTAATGTTGGACAGCAATGGCTCCAACACCACGGCGGCCGCCGGCGTCGCGCTGCTCGCCAAAGCAAAGCCGCTCCAAGGCAAGAAAGCGATCGTGCTCGCCGGCACCGGCCCGGTCGGCATGCGCGCCGCGGCGATGTTGCATATCGAAGGCGCCGAGGTCGCGATCACCTCGCGCTCGAAACAGCGTGCGGACTCCGCGAGCAAGGCCATCAACGATCGCTTCGGCTTTGCGCCGGCGCCCATTGAGGCCCTCGACAACGAAGCCCGCGCGGCGGCGGTCAAGGGCGCGCAGGTTGTGTTCGCCGCAGGCGCCATCGGCGTCCCGCTGCTCGATGAAAAGGACTGGCGGGATGACCCGGCGATCAAACTGATCGCCGACTGCAACGCGCAGCCGCCGCTCGGCATCGGCGGCGTCGAGGCGATCGACAAGGCGGCAGAGCGCCACGGCAAAATCGTGACCGGCGCGCTGGGACTCGGCGGCCTCAAGCTGAAACTGCATCGCGCCTGCATCGGCCAGCTGTTCGAAAGCTCCGATCAGGTGCTCGATGCCGAGAATATCTATGCGCAAGCCAAAGCCCTGGCG
>JBAUNU010000484.1:0-2058 GCA_049579405.1 Methylocella sp. | reverse complement strand
ATGCTTATCGGTCCATTCTCGGCGATCGTCTCGCGGATTAGATTTTCTCGCGGGTTCATACGGGCCTATCCATGCCGTGGCCCGCCGGCCGCCGGTAAGCGCGGACGATAAAACCAATGCCGATCGCGATCAAAGGAAGCGACCAAAGCATGCCCATGGTCGCGCCGCCGAACAGAAAGCCCAGCTGCGGGTCCGGCTCGCGAAAAAATTCGCATGCCACTCGCGCGATACCGTAACCGGCGGCAAAAAGCCCGGTAACAAGACCCGGCCGCCGCAGCGCGCCCAAATGAACCGCGATATAAAGCACAAGGAAGAGGACACACCCTTCGAGCCCCGCTTCGTAGAGCTGGCTCGGGTGGCGCGGCAACGGCCCGGCGCCGGGAAAAACCATCGCCCAAGGCACGCCGGCCGGCCGGCCCCAAAGTTCCGGCTTGATGAAATTCGCGATGCGGCCAAGAAAAAGTCCGGCCGGAACCGCGGCGGCGCTGACATCGGCGAGGCTCAGCACCGGAATCCGGTTGCGCGCGGCGAGGACATAAATCGCAAGAGCGGTTCCGGCGAGTCCGCCGTGAAACGACATACCGCCTTTCCAAACAGCGAAAATCTCGGCCGGATGCGCAAGGTAAAATCCCGCGTTGTAGAATAGCACATAGCCGAGCCTTCCGCCGAGAATGACCCCCATCGCCGCATAGGCGAGAAGATCGTCGATGTCCAGGGGATCGAGCGGCGCCGCGCCACCCCAAAAAACCTTTTGCTTCACCAAGGTCCGCGCATAGGCCCACCCTAGCACGAGCCCGGCAATATAGGCCAACGCATACCAGCGAATCGGCAACGGGCCGACGGCGATTAGGACAGGATCGATGCTCGGGTAGGCAATCGAGATCGGCATGGCGTTCCACGTCGAAAGGGGATGCGATGGTATCTGGAACGGGAATTCCTGCCGGAGGCGGTTTGCAGCGGCCTCATTCGCGCTTCGATCAAGGCAAATTGCCGAGCCTTGAGTCAAGTTTGGAGTTGGCAGGCGCCGCATCGGCGCCCTTGATCGCCATGCGGCGAGCAGTGCAGGTCTTTCGATGCCTCCCCCCGATTGTGCTTTCGATAAACGCCCTGGTTTTAGTCTAGGTCCGCGATCGATGATCAAGAAGATACGCGGCTTGCGCGCTCGATGACAACAGCGGCGCCGCCCAATATACCGAGTGCGAAAAATGGGGTCTCGACGCAAAAAAGGGCGCCTCAGGCGAGACGCCCTTCCACCGCTGCGCCGGGCGTGGGAGAGAGCCGCCCGGCTCGCGAAGTTACGCTGCCCTTGGTGTCGCGATCGTCGGCTTTGGGCCCTCGGTCCCGATCGGGATCTTGCGCGGTTTCTGCGCCTCGGGGATTTCGCGCGTGAGATCGACGTGAAGCAAGCCGTTCTCAAGGCTCGCGCCGCTCACCTGGACGTGATCGGCGAGCTGGAAGCGGCGCTCGAACGAGCGGGCGGCAATGCCCTGATAGAGCACTTCCGGCTTCGCCGTTTCGCTCTCGCCCTCGCGGTCCCGCGATCCACGGATCGTAAGGGTATTTTCCTTGGTTTCGATCGCGAGATCGGTTGCGCCGAAGCCGGCGACCGCCACCGATATCCTGTAGGCGTTCTCGCCGGTGCGTTCGATGTTATAGGGCGGGTAACTCGGCATGGTTTCGAGCCCGGCGGCCTGGTCGATCATGTTGAATAGGCGATCGAACCCGATGGTCGACCGATAAAGGGGAGAAAGATCAAACTGACGCATCTCACCATCCTCCTTGAATGAAGCGAGAAAAGTTGTTGTACCAACGAAGCGCGCGAGAGGACTTGCCAGCGATATCCACACTGCATCCCAGGCTCGCCGCCACTGGCGCGTCCTGAAGCGGCCCGCGCATGATTGATGTAGGGATAGGATTGGGCTTTGCAAGAGGGGCAAGACAGGCGAAACTTCCGCCGGTAAAACTGTCCCGCAGAAGCGGTCGCCGTGGTTGAAATTACTGCCGGGGCGAACCTCGGGGAATCGACATTTCGGGATGGAACTTTGCACGATCTTGGAA
>JBAUNU010000483.1:0-3580 GCA_049579405.1 Methylocella sp. | reverse complement strand
GCGAAGACGCCACCGAGGACAGCCATGATGATGTCCGCGGCAAGCACGATGGGAAGGACCGGCATCCCCACTATCGCGAGGCCGCAGCCCGATAGGAGGAGTGCCCCGGCGACGATCAGGGCCCGCTTTGCTCGCGTGCGGTCGATAAAGGCGCCGACCGCCGGATGCGCCATGATGCCGATGAGGCCGCTGGTCGAGAGCACGGCGCCGATCTCGGCCTGGCTCCATTGGGCCTTTGTGAGCAGGAAGACGTTCACATAGGCACCGAGCCCGCCACGCACATCGGCGAGGAAGAAATTGAGCCAATCCAGAGCATTTAGCCGCATGCCGAAGATCAATCTATATTCGCTCCACGAGTGGCACGCCTGGACGTTGGGAATGCAGGCAGATGCGCATCGAAGACGATATGAGAATCGCGCCGCCCGGCGAAGCGGCGCTCCTATCGCCGCGAAAGTTACGGAAGGCTGCCTCGCGCGTGCTAGCGCGGCTTAATTGCAGCGGGGGGATCGTCGCCGTCGCGGGCTCGGCCGGATCACGTGTTCACGGACCACCGTCTAAGGCAAGCTCCGGCGGGCGTAGACGCATCGCCGCCACATCGACCGGTCTCGGGCATATCTGCTCCTGGCGCACGGGGGCGTCATTCGCGCGGCTTTCGCCAGTGACGGCCCTCCACCCATCGCTGAAGTTCGCACTGGGACACAACCTTGCCTTCGGCATATTTCCACGGCTGGGCAAAATGCGTTACCTTGCATTCGAAATGTTCGTCTTGGAGGCCTGCCATGCCACATCCGCGTGCGAACGGCATTCCACCCAAAAACTCGCCGCGAGCCGAACGCTACGAAGCCGGCCGGGAGCTGCGCAAGCACGTGGCGCGCGAAACCCATGCCGAGTGCCCGCCGGCATCCGGCCGCGACCCAGTCGCCATTCTCGCCGAGACCGACGGCGCACGTATCCCGGAACTGTTGCCGATCCGCTACGAGCGTATGCTGCAATCGCCCTTCACGTTCCTGCGCGGCGCCGCCGCCGTGATGGCGCACGATTTGGCTTCCTCGCCGCTAATCGGAGTCCGTGTGCAGGCCTGCGGCGACTGCCATTTGCTGAATTTCGGAGCTTTCAACTCGCCGGAAGGACGCGTCCTTTTCGACATCAATGATTTCGATGAGACCTTGCCCGGCGTCGATTTCGCAGTGGATCTGAAACGGCTCGCGGCCAGCGTCGCGGTTGCCGCTCTGGACGCGAACATGTCGGACAAGAAGGCGCGCGATCTCGCCAAGGCCGCCGTGCAATCCTATCGCGACTTTATCCTCGAGCTCGCCACCAAGTCGCCGCTCGAAGTCTGGTACACGCGCATGGACATTGACCGCGAGGTCAAGCGGATCGACGAAGTGAAACTGCGCGAGAAAATCCTGTCGGCGTTGGTGGAAGCGAAAAAGGATTTGGCGGCCGACGATAATTTCCCGCATCTCGCGACGAATAAAACCGGCGCCGCCCGTATCGAGGACCGTCCGCCCTTGATCTATCATTTCGACACCGAGGCGACCAAGCGCTACAAAATTCACGCGCATTCCGCGTTCGCCAACTACCAATCCTCCCTTCTTCCGGAACGGCGCGCGCTGGTGGAACGCTACGCGCTTGCCGACATTGCCTTCAAGGTCGTCGGCGTCGGCAGCGTCGGTACATTTTGCGCGATCGGTCTATTTATGACGGCGGATGGAGAGCCATTGTTTCTGCAGGTCAAGCAGGCGCTGGCGTCGGTTCTCGAAAAGATCGCCGCACCCCCGCTAGGCCTGGTCCACCAAGGATGCCGCGTTGTCGAAGGCCAGCGCGCGATGCAGGCGGCCAGCGATATTTTCTTGGGCGTTACCGAAGACCCAAAAACCAACCGGTATTTCTACGTTCGCCAGCTCAAGAATCGCCGTCTCGGTTCGATCGGCGAGGTCATCGAAGGCAAGGCGCTCGATGCCTACGCGAACCTTTGCGGCAGGACGCTTGCCCGGGCACATGCGCGCGGCGGCGACCCTGCCCTGCTCGCCGGCTACATGGGAAAATCGGAAGTGCTCGACGACGCGCTTGCTTCATTTGCGATGGCCTATGCCGCGCTGACCAAGCATGACCATGCCCAGCTGAAGGCCGCGATAAGTACAAAGGCCGGCCTTGCGGGCAAGTGATTTCATCCAATCGGTGGCCCGCTATGCGGCAAGGGATTTGCGCCAGGACCTTGCCGCTGGGCTGGCGCTCGCCGCCGTCGCCCTTCCCTCGCAAATGGCGACGGCGCATCTTGCCGGCTTTCCGCCCACCGCGGGCTTGATCGCTTTCGCGGCCGGGTCGATCGGGTTTGCCGCCTTCGGGGCCAATCGCTTCGTCGCGGCCTGCGCGGATTCGACCATCGCGCCGATTTTCGCCGGCGGCCTTGCCAGTTTGGCCGCCTCCGGAAGCCAAGACTATTTCGCGCTTTGCGCGAGCTTTGCGCTCATGGCCGGGGGAATTCTTGTCTGCTGCGGCTCTTTCCGGCTCGGTTGGATCGCCGACCTCGTGTCGAGGCCGGTCACCATCGGGTTTCTGGCGGGCATCGCCTTCCATATTGTGATCTCGCAGCTTCCTTCTCTTCTAGGAATAGCGCCTCCTGGAGGCAGCTTGCTGCAGGGCGCCTTCTCGATCGCGGGCAAACTCGGCGAGAGCAATCCCGTTTCGCTCTTGCTGGGACTCGCTGTCTTCGAAGTGACAGTTCTCGCGGAACGGCTCGACCCCCGCATTCCCGGCGCGCTCATCGGCATCATGGCGGCGAGTATAGCGGTCTATGGGTTTGAGCTAGAGCGCGATGGCGTCGCGATTTTGGGACAGTTGCCGGGCGAATTGCCGCATCTTCATGTCCCTTCGATCGCATTCGCGGACCTCGTCCAAACCGCGCCGCTCGCCTTCGTCGTCGCGGCCATCATCATGGTGCAAACCGCGGCAACGACGCGCTCGTTCGTCGCGGTCCCTGGCGCCCCCGCCTCCATCGATCGCGACTTTACCGGAGTCGGCACGGCAAATCTAATGGCGGGCCTCTTCGGTGCCTTTCCCGTCAACGCCAGCCCGCCATTGACCGAGATCGTCGCCGAGACGGGAGGACGCAGCAAGCTCGCGGGGCTCACGGCAGTCGCGCTTATCCTTGGCATGGCCGGTTACGGCACCGCGCTTCTCGCACATGTCCCGCTGGCCGGGCTCGCGGGCATTCTGATCTTCGTCGCAATACGCATCGTGCGCTTGGGCGAAATCATCGCGATTTTTCGGCACGCTTTCGGTGAGTTCGTGTTGATCTTTGCGACCGTGACCGCGATCATCGTCCTCCCCGTGGGAACAGGCGTTGCGATTGGCATCATGCTTTCGCTGCTACATGGCATATGGTCCACGACCCGCGCCCGCCTCATCATCTTCGAGCGGGTTCCCGGAACCTCGATTTGGTGGCCGCCTGGCCGCGATCTCAGAGGCGAGACGATCGAAGGGGTGCTGGTCATCGCTTTCCAAGCGCCTCTTTCCTTCCTGAACGCCTACAAGTTTCAAGACAGCGCGCGGCGCGCCGTAAGGCAAAGCAGTACGC
>JBAUNU010000482.1:0-9114 GCA_049579405.1 Methylocella sp. | reverse complement strand
GCAAGCGCAAGCGCCTCGGCGAGATCGTCGTCGAGACCGAGCGCGCGGGCAAGCGTGCGGGCGATTTGACCGACTTCGAGCGAATGAGTGAGCCTGGTACGGAAATGGTCGCCCTCGTGCGGAACGAAGACCTGCGTCTTGTGGGCCAGCCTCCGGAAGGCCGTGCAATGGATGATGCGGTCGCGATCGCGCTGAAATGCCGAGCGCGAGGGCGAAAGCGGCTCCGCGATCAACCGTCCCCGGCTTCGTGCCGCATCGGCGGCGTAAGGCGCGCGCGGAGGGACGCTAGCGAAAGCGGGAGAAGAGTGGCAAGCCGGCATGAAAACCTTGATTGCGCCGCGGGACTCATTGCAGCGGCGAGCCTCCCGGCGTATCTTACTTATCTCAAGAGGAGGCAAGCGGCCCGCGTGCCCTTTGATCCACGCGCGCTTTTCGAGGCAGGCAAAATGAGCGAAGCAACAGCGGAACCTTCTGTCGAACTCACCGAAACCGCCGCGCGGCGCATCGCGGAGATTTTGACGCGCGAGCCGGCGGGCTCGTTTCTGCGCATCGGCGTGGACGGCGGCGGTTGCTCCGGATTTACCTATACCTACAATATTTCGGCCGAGCAATCTTCCGGCGATCTCGTGATCGAGCGCGACGGCGCGGTGGTCGCTATCGATCCGGTCTCGCTCGATCTCTTACGCGGCTCAAAGATCGATTTCATCGACGATCTGATGGGCAGGATGTTCAAAATCGTCAATCCGGCGGCGACGGCGTCCTGCGGCTGCGGATCGAGCTTCGCCATCTAGCCGTCTCTCTCATGAGAGGGATTCATTTGGCGAGCCGCCTTGTCCTTCGCCGGGTGCGCGATGCGATGGCGGCGCGCCGACGGGTTGCGGAAAGCGGATTTGCAGATCGCTGAATGAGCCAGTTCAATCTCTCGTTTTCCTCGCTTCTGCCCTGGCCGGTTTTGTTCGGACTGGGGGTGATCGCTCTTGGCCTCGCTGGTCTGGGTTTTTATGCACGCGGCAGCGGGAGTTTTCTCCGCGCGCTTGGCCTCGGCTTGCTGCTCCTGGCCATGGCCGGCCCCGCTTTGG
This sequence comes from Methylocella sp., assembly GCA_049579405.1. Lineage (GTDB taxonomy): Bacteria > Pseudomonadota > Alphaproteobacteria > Rhizobiales > Beijerinckiaceae > Methylocapsa. The sequence continues at coordinate 8,035 of JBAUNU010000482.1, read as the reverse complement.
TGCGCGAGGACCGCAACCCGCTGAAGGAAGTCGTGGCCGTGGTCGTCGATCAAAGCGGCAGCCAGACGATCGGCGAACGCCCGGCACAGACGGAAAAGGCTCGCGCCGGACTTGAGAAAAGCCTCAATGCCCTGGGCAATGTCGAGGTCCGCGTCATCGAGAGCGGCCGCTCCGATAACGAAGCCGACGGCACCCGGCTGTTCGCGGCATTGAACGCCGGACTTGCGGACGTGCCGTTGGAACGTCTCGGCGGCGTCTTCATGATCACCGATGGCGTCGTCGACGATATTCCAGCGGACGCGAGCGCGCTCGGCTTCAAGGCGCCGCTGCACGCGCTCATCACCGGGCATGAAGGCGAGCGCGACCGGCGGATCGAGCTGCTGGAGGCGCCGCGCTTCGGGATTGTCGGCAAGGACCAAACGATCGAGTTAAGGGTGCTCGACACGGCGGACCAAAGTGAGCCTGTCGTGCTAAAAGTTCGCCGCGACGGCAATCCCGTTGCAACCATCGTCGCGGCGCCCGGCGAACGCCTTCGCGTGCCGGTTAAAATCGAACATGGCGGCCCAAATGTCGTCGAGCTCGAGGTCGCGGCCTTGCCGGACGAACTGACCGCGATCAACAACAAGGCGGTGCTGACGATCGAGGGCGTGCGCGACAAATTGAAGGTTCTGCTCGTTTCGGGCGAACCGCATGCGGGCGAGCGCATGTGGCGCAATCTTCTCAAATCCGACGCCAATGTCGATCTCGTGCATTTCACTATTTTGCGGCCGCCGGACAAGCAGGATGGGACGCCGATCAACGAATTATCGCTGATCGCCTTTCCGACCGCCGATCTCTTCGGCCGGAAGATCAAGGAATTCGACCTCATCGTTTTCGACCGCTATTCGAATCAGAGCGTGCTGCCCTTGATTTATTTCGATAACATCGTCCGCTATGTCCGCGAAGGCGGCGCGCTGATGCTCGCGGCGGGCCCTGATTTCGCGAGGCCCGAAGGGCTCTACTCCTCGCCGTTGGGGCGAATCGCGCCGGCGCGCCCGGACGGCAGCCTGACCGAGCACGCCTTCCGCGCCGCGATCACCGAAGATGGCGCCAAGCATCCGGTGACGCGCGGCTTGCCGGGCGCCGATCAGAACCCGCCCGCCTGGAGCGAATGGTTCCGCCAAGTCGATGCCGAGGTCATGCACGGCACCAGCATTTTGTCCGGCGCCGCCGGAAAACCGCTGCTCGTGCTCTCGCGCGAAGGCAAGGGCCGGGTGGCCCTCCTTCTCACCGATCAGATGTGGCTCTGGGCGCGCGGGTTTGAAGGCGGCGGCCCGCACCTCGATCTTTTGCGGAGGCTCGCGCATTGGCTGATGAAGGAGCCGGACCTGGAAGAGGAGGCCTTGCGGGCCAATGTGCGGCGGCACGTCATCGAAATCGAACGTCAGAGCCTGAAGGCCGATGTCCCGCCGGTCACTGTCGCCTCGCCTTCGGGCGCGGAGGATAGCGTGCGCTTGATACCGGCCGAGCCGGGCATCTCCCGCGCGAACGTGAACGCGGCGGAACTCGGTCTCTACCGCCTAAGCGACGGAAATTTATCCGTTCTCGCCAATGTTGGGCCGGAAAATCCGCGGGAATTCCAGGACGTTGTCTCGACGCCGGATAAACTAAGGCCCCTCGCCGAAGCGACGGGAGGCACGGTGCGCCGGATCGGCAATCCGGGCAACAGCGAAATCTCCCTGCCGCGTCTTGTCGCGATTGGGGAGAGTCCGGTCTATGGCGGCGCCGGTTATACCGCGATCAAGCGCATTGGGGCCAGCGAAGTTAAGGGCGTCGGCGTGATGCCGCTCGCGATCGGCTTTTTGGGCCTTGCCGCGCTGTTGGGAAGCCTCGCGGCGGCGTGGCTTTTCGAGGGGCGGCGAACGTTCCGGCCAATTTAGAGTTCGCCAAAAGCGACACAGTAATGCCCAACTCCCTTGCCATAGGGAAATTCAAAGGTAATCCAACGTTTGTTTGTAATGCTCGGTTTATAACAATTGCCGAGATGACCCGACGGCCCGCTGGGAAAGGCGTGGCGTTGGTTAACTAAGGAAATTTCGTGGATAACTATACCTGGAAAGTTGATACGATAAAGTCGCGCTTTGAGCAAGTTATGTGGCTCATTGGACCAATATTTGTGCCTACTTGTGTGGGTTTGATGTTCACTTGGAATTTGTTTATTGCTCCTGAACTTGAAGAATTCGGAGAACGTATCAGCGGAGAAATTCAAGGCCGGCTAAATGCTCAAGTATTAAGTTTACAGCAAGTTAACGAAGACCATGAAAAGGATATCACTGACAAATTGCAATGCCTTATACACTGAAATTCTGATTGGTAATTCTAAATTCCTAATTCATGTGCTCCGTATCAACAATATTGGATTGCTTCGCGTCGGGCTTGTGGTTTCCGCTCTAAGAACGGAGCCTTCGGATGAATGCAATTGTTGCTGGCTAACCGAGAGCAGTTCGAAACGACTTGGGGTCCCGGCTCTCTTTTCCGCAGATCTTGATCGCCAGTCGGGCAGCCAAGGCTGACGCCGCGCCGGGGGAAGCAACGGAAAGAGCTTGATCCCACCATAGCCTATCTCCGACCCAAACGAACGACGATAACCGGACGCTCAACAGCGATAGGGCCCGTCACCGAGTCCGAAATCATCTGCCCGCTTTGTCGCGTGGCCTGCAACTCAAATAGCTCTTGCCGATCCACGCACATTTGCAACGCAGACCGTTTGTAGGTTAATGTTTCGCTATTGCCGACCAAAAAGGCTGACAAAGCCGGGCAACTATAAACCTGGAAATTTCATGGACGAAAGCACCAACAAGATCAAATCGATTAAAGACCGAATCGACCCGTATGTGTGGCTCGTTGGGTCAGTGCTTGTCCCTGTCATTGTTGCATCCTGGACCGCTTGGAATACGATTATTTCCCCTGCTATTGTTAAGTTTGAGGACACGCTCACGTCCAAGATTTCAAACCCAGATAAACGATCAAATATCGCGTTTTCGGCAGTTAACGATAGACCATGAAACGGCGCTAGGCGTACAGTTAGATATTATTAAACACAAAATTTCAGATGAAATAGATTCAACGTACTATTTTACGAGGTCGTATTCTACTGTAAAAAATCCTTCTGTGGACCAAGAGCCATTAAGCCAATTTTTTTACACGGCGGATAAGGATGTTGTTCTACTTTTCATTTGGTCGTCAGGAGCAACTGCGACGATGCAGATAAGTATAAATGGTGGCCCACCCAAAGCTCTAGAAGACTTTGGAGCGCATTCCTAGACGAACGTTGACATTACGAATCTCATAAAAAATAGCAATCCCTTGAACGAAGAAATGTATCCAGGGATAGGCGAAAATGTATATTATATTTCTATAAAACCTATACCTAAAAAATTCCCCCAAGGATCGGCACGGGGAGCATTTCACATACATTGGCACGAAACACTACTTCAGATTCGCGGCAAAAAGATGAATTAGTAAATGACGTTGACGTCTATGCCCTTTTAATTGTTAGAAGAAGTCCTTTCAAATGAGTCGGATTCTAGTTACGTTGACTTTTATTTTCGCTTTCTTCAGAGCGATTATTTCTCCCTCATCCGCTCAATCGAACCATATCCAATGGCAGGAAACTAGTCCTGGCCTGTGGATGGCTATAGACGAGAAATGGCGCACGATTCGATTCTCTGCCGTTAAATTTCATCTTGGTTATTATGAACTCAACCTAGTTGATGTTCGCTCATATCGAGATAAAAATATCGAAAAAATTCGCGCTATAAACGATAATAGTAAGTTTTCAAATGAACTATTGGATTCCGGGATTGAGAAGATATTCAAGACCTGGCCGGATCAATCGGAAATTGTGGCTGTGGCTCCAGCCGGGTGGTCGACAAGCTTGCGAAGAATCGAGCATTCCGGATTTCTAAAAATATCGGGCAAACAGCTTTCTGACTTCGATGATCGAGAATCCCTAAGCGCCATAGTGTGTTTAAACAGCCCACTGCCGAAATTTCGTGATTACAATTATCAAGTCCCTGCATTCTTTAAAACATCTGACCCGCGTCAAGTACAAAGCGGCGAAAGCTGTCGCGACGCGGTCCAAGCTGGCCCCAGGATAATAGAAGATCCGAATGCGTCTGACGATCAGCGCGGCATACCTCAATCTGAGACCCACCTACGTCCACAATTACGAGTTATCTTTGCCTTGGATAACCCTGGGCGTCATTTCCCTCCCACGAGTCGGGAAGCTGCCCGAAACGCATACCTTATTCTAACAGAAACGGTTCATCTCTGGGATGTCCAAGAAATGTTGATGTCACCGGACTTCTATGGAGCGGGGTCGGTGCCACAATGGGCTGTAAACATGGCTGGCGGTGGCCCGTCCGGACTTATAATGCGTGGGGAGGTGGGCAAGAACCCGATTACCAGAGGCAATCCCGCTGGGGTAATCGGGTCAGCTTTTGTTGTGACATCAAGACGACCGTGACTAGACTAGAACGTGTACCGATAATAAAATCGCGTTGGCGCATGTCCAGATTGAAAAAGCCGGGCAATCTTTTCGGGACATGCTCCAGCAATCGACAAAAGCCAGCACGGCTCAAGGCGAAGCAGGCGCCAAAGCGTGCGCATCCTGGTGAAATTGCATATTCGCCGCGCGCCGGGCGGTCGCGTCAGCATGCGCGAACACGAGATCCGCGACGAAAGTCAGGAAGCGGGGTTTGAAGATCCCGCTGTGGCCATTGATCACCTCGGGCGTCGCTCGAACCACCCAGAATGGCATGTTGCTCATCTTGCCGGGAGCCGGAGGCGAGAGTGTGTAAGCTGTGGCCGCGCCGGCGCCCGCCGCAAGATCATGGGTCTTCATCCAGGATATGTGACCAATCGTGTGGAGAATGGCTTGGCGCTGGTGCCGGTTCTTCCATTTTTCCGTCAGCAGGGACGAAGCGTTCCCCAAGGGAAAGAAAAAGCCCGTCGCCCAATCGTTCTGCGCGGTCGCGCACACGAACACCGGCGGTTGCTGAACAGCATCCCGCGAGCCTTGCCGCTCGTGAACCAACGCCTGGACGGGTAAGTAGCGGGCCGCTTCGAACGCCGGATTGACGAGTAGAACAAGGTCGGCGAAGGAGGGCGTCACTCTACTGAAAGGCGCCGCCGCGGCTTCTATCAATGATTGCGCGAGGCCTGAATAGACGATCATCCCGCCGAAGCTGTGGCCCACAATGACGGCAAGGGGATGGCCGCCCTTGTTTTTCCGGTTCTTGCGATACTGATGGAGGTAGCCGAAAAGTTCTCGAACGGAGCCCGTCGAAACGCGGCGTCCTGCCTCTTGCCTGTCCCAGAACGTCACATTTTCCAGGACATGGACGAAGTCATCATAAAGCGACATTCCCCGCCAGCCGGCGAACACTCCAAGGACCGGCCTCGGGGGTTGCGGCGGAGTCTGGTTCTTCGCCTGTTGCTCCTCGTAATAAACCGCTTGCTCCAGCACGCGCATGAAATGGGCCAAGTTGTCGTCGTCGCTGCGGGCATCGTGCTTCCAGCCATGAGTGAAAACGATGATGATCGCATCCTTCGCATTTTCGTCGAGTTCCGAAAGCTTTTTGGCCAAGCCCAGCATTTGCACGCGATCCTGGCAACAGCCTTGATCGTCGAACTCGACGATTGCGAGCTCAAAGGTTGGGAAACCGAAGAGCCAATTCGGCGCCTGGTGGGCGACGTTGCCGACGTCGCCGATCAGGCTCTTCGGTTCGACTGGCGCCAACCCATTCCCCAATGCATTCACCGCACGGCCGCTGATGCCCATTTGGCCCCCTTTTATCTGGCGCGGGCGGGATCCTACGCTAACGGTGTATAGTTTCAAGCTAAACTCGACCGATGCGCGGGAGGGTTTCCCGCTGGTGGCCGTGCTCACGACATCAGATTGGGAACAAAACCGGCGGCGAGGTCTTGAACGCTAGGATTCCGCAGTATCTGGGACTCACTTGAGCGTCCGGCCGCTTCCGGAACGGCGCCGATGCAACTTACGCCCCGCCCCGTTACAGCCCCTCGAAAAGCACGCCCGCGAGCAACACGGCATAAGCCGCCGCCATCACCCAGAAACGATGCGTGCCGACATAATGACCGGCGAGCGGAACATGGGCGTGGAGGGTCGCCACGGCGGCAACGGCCAGGATGAGCGACACAAAAAAGATGGGCGCGCTCGGCGGGGTCAATCTGAAGCGCATGACAAGGGTCCGAATCGGATCGATCTGGAGCGCTAAGCTTAGCCGTTCCCGGCGCGGCGCCTTGCCCAAAAATCGGGGCCGCGCCTGGATAAAGCGCGGCCCTTGCTTTTTGGCCCCCCGAGGACCAAGGGGAGAGCGTGCAATAATTCGTTCCCTTCAGCCGCGAATGTCCAGTAACGTTTCCGCGATATAAGGGCTGCTCGGCTTGACCACTGAAGGTGGCGATCTGGGAGCAAGCCGGATCAACACTCCCAGCGCAGCGGCGGCCAAGCGCAAGCACGAGATGCTCCAATCCTGAAATTGCCGCCGGGCGGCGCGCGCCTCACGGCGCGGACCGGCCTCAAACCCGTGGCCTATGATAACGCGGAAAGCTTGCGGTTCCTGTCTGAATAATTTCTTTCCGCGCGCGCCGCACCGCTAAGGCAATTTCAACGCGTAAATCCATGTCCGCCGTGCCTCCAGGCCGAAACGGGCTTTCTGGTTGCCTTCCGGCAACTTCAAACTTAAGGTCCGCGCCCAATTGAGGGCATTGCATTCGCCCTTGCGCCCTTGTTTCCCGCACCGGAGCCTTGCCAGATGTCGTTCCTCGCCGATGCCCTTTTGCGTGTAAAACCCTCCGCGACGATCGCGGTCACGCAGAAGGCGCGCGATCTCAAGAACGCGGGCCGGGATATCGTTTCGCTCTCAACCGGCGAACCCGATTTCGATACGCCGGACAACATCAAGCAAGCCGCGATCGCCGCGATCGAACGCGGCGAGACCAAATATACACCCGTGTCCGGCATCCCACCCTTGCGCGAGGCCATCGCGCAAAAATTCAAGCGCGAGAACGGGCTCGACTACAAACCGTCGCAGACGATTGTCGGCACCGGCGGCAAGCATATTTTGTTCAATGCCTTGCTCGCCACCCTCAATCGCGGCGACGAGGTGATCATTCCCGCGCCCTATTGGGTCAGCTATCCCGATATGGTCCTGATCGCCGGCGGCACCCCGGTCGCGGTCGAGGCCAAGATAGAGCATGGCTTCAAATTGCAAGCCGAGGCGCTGGACAAGGCCATCACGGCAAAAACCAAATGGCTGATTTTGAATTCGCCGTCGAACCCGTCGGGCGCCGCCTACACAGGGGCGGAATTGAAGGCGCTCACCGATGTGTTGTTGCGCCATCCCCAGGTGTGGATCTTGACCGACGACATCTACGAGCATCTCACCTATGGCGATTTTACCTTCGCGACGCCGGCGCAGGTTGAGCCGGAGCTGACCGGCCGCACGCTCACCATGAATGGCGTGTCGAAAGCCTATGCGATGACCGGCTGGCGGATCGGCTATGCGGCCGGTCCGGAGCATTTGATCAAGGCAATGGACACTTTGCAGGGTCAGCAGACCTCGGGCGCCTGTTCGATCGCGCAATGGGCTTCTGTCGAGGCGCTGACCGGGCCGCAGGATTTTATAGCCGAGCGTGCAAAAATTTTCGAGACGCGGCGCGACCTCGTCGTTTCCATGCTCAACCAGGCCAAATATTTGAATTGTCCCTCGCCGGAAGGCGCGTTCTACGTCTATCCTTCTTGCGCGGATGCTATCGGCAAGAAAACTCCGGACGGCAAAGCGATCGCCAGCGACGAGGATTTCGTCGCCTCGCTCCTCGAGGCCGAGGGCGTGGCGGTGGTGCAAGGCGCGGCGTTCGGGCTTGGCCCGAATTTTCGGATTTCCTATGCAACGGCGGCCTCCGTGCTCGAAGACGCCTGCGCGAAAATCCAGCGTTTTTGCGCGTCGCTCGCGTGAGCGCGCGGGGC
>JBAUNU010000481.1:0-2377 GCA_049579405.1 Methylocella sp. | reverse complement strand
CGGCATGACCGCGCGAATATTTATGGCCGTCGACGCGAGGTATCGGGAAGCTTTCCCGCCAGAGAGCCGGACAATTGGCGAAGGCTTTGGGCGCGATCGTCGCCAGGACATGATCTCGAATTCCGATATCCGCGATGACCGTGCCGCCGCAATGGGTGCGGCCCGGCAGCAGCAAGTGCCCCGGCTTGCGGCGAAAAAATGTGACGGTGCGCGCGGCGTTTATCGCGGCCCCACGAATTTGCCCGCTGGAGCCGTCGATGCCGGAAGGAACATCCACGGAAAGGATCGGCTTCTTCGTCCTCTTCGTCCATTCATTGAGCCGCAAGACCAAAGCCTTGGCCGGCCCATTGAAATCGCGCGCAAGGCCCGCACCGAAGAGCGCGTCGATCACGAGACCGGCGGAATCGAGATCAAGTTCCTCGATGGCGAGGAGCTTGCCGGTCCAGCTTTTGGCGGCAAGCGCGGCGTCGCCCCGCAGGTGCTCGCGGGCCCCTAGCAGTCCGAGCTCGACGGTAAATTCTTGCGCGGCTAGCATGCGCGCGGCGACAAAGCCGTCGCCGCCATTATTGCCAGGCCCGCAGCAAACCGCGACGTGGCCATGGCGAGGGAGAAGCCTCGCGGCCTCTCTTGCCACCGCCGCGCCGGCCTCTTCCATCAGCAAGGAACCTGGCGTGCCCCCCGCGATGGTGAGCCGGTCGGCCTCGGCCATTTCGAAGTTGGTCAGCAGCGCCGGCGCAAGAGAGTCTGGCATGAGCAAAAACCATGGCTAAGAAGCGATGCAAGGCGCGGAGAACGAATCAGTCGGCCCATACTTAAACTCAAGATTAAGAGCCGCCCGCCGGGCTTGGCCGGTCATGCGGGCATTGATCCGCGCGGCGGCGGGGCGAGGCGTCAAGGTTCGCATGTACATGGGATGAACGGCGAATCGGCGAGCGGGAACCACCACCACGGTTCCGGGAACGGCTCGCCAATCCTTAAATCGAGATGCGCCTCAAGCGTTCGCCTTTAATGCACCTCAAGAGCTATCAAATCGATGGCCGATGGCTACGCACGGGTGCCGCGAACTTTTCGGCCTGGGACTGAAGCGGCAGGATAACGATCTCCTGGTCATCGGCAGCCAAGCCACGGCGGAGCTGTTTTAAGCGGCATTTCGAAGCGATCTTCACGCAAGAGAAACCTTGCCTTTTGCCGCGACGGAGCAGCACCCGTAATCGGGGCGAACGAGGTTCCGGCTCGCTTAAAAATCCGGATGGCATCAATGCTACAGACAGGCGCCCCGCGCACGCGAGAACGGTCACCCGGCCAATATTACGAAGGCCAAATTCCGCGGTTTCCAGCACTGCCAGGCCATCAATATGCCCGATCGCGCAGAACCTCGAAGCAAGTCCGCGCTAAGATATATATATCGAAGCCGAGCGACCAATTATTGATATACCACCGATCCAGCCTCACACGCTCAGTCATCTTCGCAAGGGACCGGGTTTCGCCGCGCAATCCGTTGACCTGCGCCCATCCGGTCATCCCCGGCTTGATGTGGTGGCGAAAACCGTAATCGGCAATGTGAACCTTGTATTCCCTATCGTGGGCGACCGCATGCGGCCGCGGCCCAACCAGGGACATTTCACCCTTTAGCACATTAATGAGCTGTGGCAGCTCATCGATGCTCGACCGGCGGAGGAATTTGCCGACATGTGTCGCGCGAAGGTCACCGCGGCAAGCTTGAGTTACGGCCGGTCCGTCCTCGAGAACCGTCATCGTCCGGAACTTGAAGATGACAAACTCCTTCCCGTTGAATCCGGTTCGCCGCTGCTGGAATATGATTGGACCGCCGCTATCGAGCTTGACGGCGATCGCGGCAATCAAAAAAAGTGGCGACAAAAATAATATTGCCGTCATGGAAATAACAACGTCCAGAGTCCGCTTGACCGCTCTCTCGAAAGCGGTCAACGGCGCCCTCTGAATAGTCACCGGGACCGACAGCCCGTCCGTTGCCAATCGACTCCGCTCCAGCAAGGTTCTGAGGTTATGGTCCGGCATAAGCCGGACCGGAAGCGGAGATTCGCGAAGGCGGCAGCGGATTGTTTCGAGAAGCTCGCGGCCGTCCCAGCGCAGCGCCAACAAGAACTCCTCGGCGCCATGTTCGCGCGCCGCCGCGAGGGCGCCGTCGAGATCGGCCAGGACCTCGCCCGGGCGGCGCTCGCGATTCGTTGCGACCGGCACCCGAAAGACCTCCTGCAAACCACAGTATCGCAATAGAAAACCGGCATTCAATCCCAGCAGTTCCGCCGGTTCGCCTATCGTCACGACACGGCGTCCGTCGAGGCTCCCCGCCGACAGCAGGGCGCGCGTGGCCTTGGCGAAAACCAAACGGACAATT
>JBAUNU010000480.1:0-4622 GCA_049579405.1 Methylocella sp. | reverse complement strand
CTCGGCTTCATGGGGTTTTTCGTGAAGGCGTGCATCGGCGCGCTAAGGGAGGTGCCCTCCGTAAACGCCGAGATCGACGGCGCCGACATCATCTACAAAAATTACTATCACCTCGGCGTCGCGGTGGGCACGGACAAGGGTCTCGTCGTGCCGGTCGTGCGCAATTGCGACAAGTTGAGCCTCGCCGGCATCGAGAAAACCCTCGCCGGTCTTGGCAAACGCGCGCGGGCGGGCCAACTCAAGATCGAGGAATTGCAGGGCGGGACCTTCACCATCACCAACGGCGGGGTCTATGGCTCGCTGATGTCGACGCCGATCCTCAATGTGCCGCAATCGGGCATTTTGGGGATGCACAAAATTCAAGAGCGGCCGGTGGCGTTCGCGGGCAAGATCGATATCCGGCCGATGATGTATCTCGCGCTCACCTACGATCACCGCATCGTCGACGGCAAGGAGGCGGTGACTTTTTTGGTCCGCGTCAAGGAAGCGCTGGAGGAGCCGGCGCGGCTGGTGCTGGATATTTGAGCGCTTGCACGAATCGCACACTTGGATGCCGACGGTAAATCATTTAGAACGCGGGGAAATTTTCGCGATGCCGACATTCGCAATTGTCGATGGCGTGAAATCCAGTTCTATTTCGACGAACACCCGCCACCGCATTTTCACGCTGTTTGCGCCGAGTGCGTGGCGCAAATTTAAATCGATCCAACGCAGGTCTTACGGGGATCGCTACCACTGGCGAAGCTTGCGACGGTGCTTGACTGGGCATCGAAAAACCGTACTGGGCTGATGGGCGCCTGGGCGGCTATCGCGGCCGGCCGGAAGCCATCGAGGCTGCAATGAGCGAGATCATTCGCATGAAATCCGTCGAACCTGTCCCCCACGGCGTCGTGAAGATCGTCTGGCTGGACGGGTACGAGGCGATCGTTGACCTGCGTCCGGTAATCGCCGAGGGCGACATTTTTGATCCCCTGCGCGGCTCGCCAGAACTCTTCAACTCCGTGCGACTCGCCGAGTTCGGGCACGCGATCTACTGGCTCAACAACGATGGCGACGAGATCGATTTTGGCTCGGACGGGCTTCGCCGCCGCGCCGGACGCCAGGCCGAGATTGTGCGGCTCGCCAGCGAATTTCTGAATCGAGGCGGGGCTCCATAACGGTTCGGCCCAGCTCCAAAGATAATTTGAAAACCGGGACCGCCGCATCCCTCCCCGGGTGGAGATCGTTATGGTGCAGGGTAAGGATTACGTCATTCGCGGAGGCGCCGCTGGCAGGGAGCGCCTAAGGATGCTCTCCCGCATGATGTACGAGAGCACGGCGTCATTGTTTGATCGGTTCGGCCTCAAAGACGGGCAGCTGTGCTTCGATATTGGCTGTGGCGGGGGTGACGTCACCTTGGAATTGGCCAGACGCATAGGCCCGTGCGGCAAGGCCGTCGGCGCGGACATCGATGAGACGCAACTCGACATCGCGCGCCGCGAAGCCGATGCAAAAGGCATTCGCAATGTGGAGTTCCGCTTGCTCGACATAAGAACCGCGGAAGAGGACATTGGCTCTGTTTTCGACGTTGTTTACGCGAGGTTCCTGCTCACCCATCTCGACGACCCCTTCCGCGCCGTCGCGGCGTTTTATCGCTATTTGCGTCCCGGCGGGCTCGTCATCGTCGAGGACATAGACTTTAGCGGCTATTTCACCTATCCCGATTCCGAAGCGTTTCAACGATACAAGCAACTCTATTGCGCATTGGTGCTAAGACGCGGCGGTGATCCGAACATCGGTCCACGCTTGCCGGTTCTGCTGGCCGACGGCGGCTTTGAGAAGGTGGATTTGGCCCTTGTTCAACCGATAGGAACGAAGGGTGAGGTCAAGCTTTTGAACGTCATCACCTTGGAAAATATCGCTGACGCTATCCTGCGGGATGGCCTTGCCTCGCGGCAAGAAATCGACACCTTGGTACAGGAACTCAATCGCTTCGCGGAAAATCCGCGAACCGTGGCCGGGGTACCGCGCGTCATTCAGGCCTGGGGCCAACGGCCGGCAGCCGGCTAATTTGGATAGACGTGATGTCCTACGATCTCGTCGTCATCGGCACCGGCCCCGGCGGCTATGTCTGCGCGATCCGCGCGGCGCAGCTCGGCCTCAAGGTTGCCGTCGTCGAAAAGCGCAAGACACTTGGCGGAACCTGCCTCAATATCGGCTGCATTCCGTCAAAGGCGCTGCTCCAGGCTTCCGATAAATTCGCCGAAGCCGCGCACGAGCTTGCCGCGTTCGGTGTCATCACCGGCAAGCCGGAACTCGATCTTGCGGCGATGATGAAACATAAGGATGAGACGGTCGCCGCCAATGTCAACGGGGTCGGCTTTCTGTTGAAGAAGCATAAGATCGACGCTTTTTTCGGGCTCGGCACGATCGCGGCGGCGGGCACAGTCGATGTGAAGGCAAGCGACGGATCAACCCAGAGGCTTGAGACCAAGAATATCGTCATTGCCACGGGATCCGATGCCGCGCGGCTTCCGGGCATCGAGATCGACGAGGAGTCGATCGTTTCCTCGACCGGCGCGCTTTCGCTCGAAACGGTGCCGCAAAAACTTCTTATTGTGGGGGCGGGCATCATCGGCCTCGAACTCGGCTCGGTCTGGAGCCGCCTCGGGGCGGCAGTGACCGTCGTCGAATATTTGGACCGCATCTTGCCAGGGTTCGACGGCGAAATTGGAAAACAGTTCCGGCGCATGCTGGAGAAACAAGGCTTTCATTTCCATCTCGGCCATAAGGTGGCCGGGATCGGCAAAACGGACTCCACCTTTCAAGTCACCATTGAGCCTTCGGGCGGGGGCGATGCTTCAGCGCTTGCCGCCGATACCGTGCTCGTCGCGGTCGGCAGGCTCCCCGTCACCGAAGGGCTCGGCTTGGACGCTCTCGGCATCGCGCTGGATCGTGGCCGCGTCGTGATCGACGACCGTTTCGCAACCAATGTCGCGGGGATCTATGCGATCGGCGACGTCGTGCGCGGCCCCATGCTCGCCCATAAGGCCGAGGATGAAGGGATCGCGGTCGCCGAGATTCTCGCGGGCCAACGTGGCCATGTGAATTACGAGGCGATTGCCTCCGTCGTATACACCATGCCGGAGATTGCCTCCGTTGGCGCGACCGAGGAAGAGCTGCAAGCCAAGGGTGTTGCCTACAAAACCGGAAAATTCCCTTTCACCGCGAACGGCCGCGCGCGGGCGATGCGGCGAACGGAGGGCTTTGTGAAGATCCTGGCCGACGCGGCGTCCGACCGTGTGCTGGGCGTTCACATCATCGGCGCGGCGGCGGGCGAACTCATCGCGGAAGCTTGTGTGCTGATGGAATTCGGCGGTTCCGCGGAGGATTTGGCCAGAACGTGCCACGCGCATCCAACGTTATCCGAAGCGGTGCGCGAAGCGGCGCTCGCGGTGGATAAGCGGGCGATCCATGTTTGACGCGCCGCCTTGATCGACCCCCAACCAAATTATCCCAAGCGCTGTCCCGGCGGAGCCTCAGGCATTCTAGGGTCGCCTCATTGACAGGCGAGGCAGCTCTAGGCCTTTGGTATAATTGGCGTTCTCAACGCTAACCGTTTGCGAAACCGGTTTCCGCCTTGGCCCAATCGTGCTCTGGAGCTTGGCCGGTTTAGTGGATATAGTTTCGTCTTTGGTTTAGAAATCGGTGGATATGGCCAGAGTCTTCCCGCTTGATTTCCGTTGTGGGCGAATAAAATGGACATAAACAAAATCGGGGTGATCGGGGCCGGCCAAATGGGCACGGGGATTGCCCAGGTCTGCGCGCTAGCCGGCATCGAAGTCGCTCTGAACGATATCTCGGAGGCCCGCATCAACGCCGGGCTCGCCACGATCGCGGGCAACCTCGCGCGTCAGGTTGAGCGAAAACAAGTCGATCCGCCGGCGCGCGACGCGGCTTTGAGCCGGATCAAGCCCGCGCCCGGCTACGACGCTTTCGCCGACAGCGACCTCGTCATCGAAGCAGCCACCGAGAATGAAGAGGTCAAACGCAAGATTTTTTCAAAGCTTTGCCCTTCCTTGAAGCCAACGGCGATGTTGGCGACGAATACGTCGTCGATTTCGATCACGCGGCTTGCCTCGATCACCGACCGGCCGGAACGGTTCATCGGCATTCATTTCATGAATCCGGTCCCGCGCATGCAGCTCGTCGAGTTGATCCGCGGCATCGTAACCGAAAACACGACGTTCGATGCGGCCAAGGCGCTGATCGCCCGGCTCGGCAAGACGTTTACCGTATCCGAGGATTTCCCCGCCTTCATCGTCAATCGCATTCTGCTGCCGATGATCAACGAAGCGATCTATACGCTTTACGAGGGCGTGGGCTCGGTCGAATCGATCGACACCGCGATGCGGCTCGGCGCGAATCATCCAATGGGACCCTTGCAGCTCGCCGATTTCATCGGGCTTGACACGGCGTTGTCCGTTATGCAGCTCCTGCATGACGGCATGGCCGATCCGAAATATCGTCCTTGCCCCCTGCTTGTGAAATATGTCGAAGCCGGTTGGCTCGGGCGTAAAACCCAGCGCGGGTTTTACGATTATCGCAGCGGCACGCCGGTCCCGACGCGATAGTCGTTGCCG
>JBAUNU010000479.1:0-11326 GCA_049579405.1 Methylocella sp. | reverse complement strand
GTCATTGGGGGGTTGCTGTTTGCTACTTTCGCGACCTTGGTCTTTGTTCCTGTTATGTATCGAATCCTGCGCAGAAGGAGCAGAGCCCATCCTACTTCTGCGGCATCCGCGTGAGCATTCTTCCAAGCTAGAAGGGATTAAATGCCGTCCATGGACATTGGGGATCAGAAAGCAGCGGCAGTCGGCGAAGGAGCGAGCCCGACCAGGTATTCACCCGGCACAGCGCGGAGACTATTTCGTCTCGCCGTCGCGGTTGCGCTCGCGTTAGGTATCGGCTTCGCTTTGGTTCGTCACTGGAAGACGGCGTCAGAAGCGCAGCTAGCCTCGGCGGCCCAACAAAAGGGGTTGGAAAAACCTCGCGTCGACGTGGTCACGGTTGGCCCCCCCTCCGGGACGCAGGCGCTCGTGCTTCCCGGCGAAACCGCGGCCTGGTACACTAGCACGATCTATGCGCGGGTAAACGGCTACGTCGGCCAGTGGTTCGCCGACATTGGCGACCATGTGAAAAAGGGACAGGTTCTCGCCACCATCGAAACCCCGGAAATCGATGCCGAACTCAATGCAGCGAAGGCGAAGCTCAAGGCGAGCGACGCTCAGGTCCTTGTCAAACAAGCTCAGCTGGAGTTTGCCATGACCACTTATCAACGGTGGAAAAATTCCCCAAAGGGAGTGGTGTCGGAACAAGAGCGAGAGGACAAGAAAGCGCAAAACGCAGAGGCGGCCGCTGAGCTTAACGCCGCGCAGGCAAAAGTCGGGCTCGACCAGGCCGAAGTGGACCGCCTAACGGCGCTGGAGGGGTTCAAGAAAGTTACGGCGCCGTTTGATGGCACGATCATTAATCGTGGCATAGACCTCGGCAATCTTGTGACGGCTGGGAGCACCGCCAGCACGACGTCTCTCTATCAGATCACTCAAGATGACCCGATCCGCATTTTCGTCGATGCGCCGCAGAGCACCGTGGCACAACTGATGCCAATTGGCACGCCTGCCACGATCACGTTGGACTATCTGCCGGACCAGCGCTTCGAAGGCGCTGTCACCCGTACTGCGGAAGCGGTCAATCCGGAGGCCCGCACGCTGCGGGTGGAGATCGATATCCCGAATCCGAACCGAACCCTTGTTCCCGGCACCTATGTGGACGTGGGCTTCAAGCTCAAAAGCAGCGGGCTGATCGAGGTTCCAGCAGCCGCGCTCTTGTTTCGAACCAAGGGTCCACAAGCGGCCGTCGTCGATGAGAAAGGCGCGGTTGAACTCAGAAATGTCACGATTGCCCGCGACAACGGAAACCTCGTTGAGATCAGCTCTGGCCTAAAGGAAGGCGACAAAGTGGTGCTCAATCTGAGCAGCCGGATCCTGGCTGGCCAAAAGGTTGAGGCAAACGAGATCGATAAAGGACACGCAAACAATATTGCAGCGTCAGCCCATTGACATGCTCTCCACCAACTTTGCCGAACCGGAACTTGCCGTGTGAATAAACGTCTCAGCGCGCTCGGGCTGGCCGCTGGCCTGGCTGGTTGTGCGGTTGGGCCAGATTACCACATGCCGGACATGGCGCTGCCGGACTCATTCCTCCCCCCAGTGGTTCAAATCGCGGAAAAAACTGCCCGGAAGCCAAGCGCCAATCTTATTGATTGGTGGCGATCCTTGCGCGATCCGGAGCTCGATTCGCTCGTCGGCCGCGGCATCGAGTCCAATCTTGATCTCGAAATTGCCTTGACTCGGCTTCAAGCGGCGCGAACCCAGGAGCTTGTGGTGATCGGGGAGTCCCTCCCCGCCGCGGACGCGACGGGCGGCGCCGGTATTGGCACGGGGACAGACCTCACGCGCGGCCGCGCAACACCGCTGTTCAGATCAGCGGAAAATGCAACCAACTTGAGCAAAGTCCAGGAAGTAGGCGGTTTCGAAGCTGTGTGGGAACTGGACGTCTTCGGCAAATTCCGGCGCGAACTCGAAGCAGCGACTTACAACGCCGAAGCCCTCGCCGACGCGCGCGACTGGGTGTTGGTGACGGTCGCGGCAGACGTCGCGCGTGCCTATCTCGACATGCGCGCTTTTCAAAGAGAGCTTGCTGTTTTGCGCAAAAATATCGAGGTAGCCAAGGGCAGGTTCGATTACGCCAAGGCCCGCTTTAAGCAAGGGATCACCAATGAACTCGACGTTGCGTTGGCAGAGCGTCACTTGGCGACTTTGCAAGCAGGTGTCGCGCCGCTTGAGGCCCAAATCGCCGCGAGCCAGCACGTCATTGCTGTCCTGATTGGCCAGTTTCCGCAGGATCTTGCCATGGAGCTTGCGAGGCCGGGCAAACTGCCAGGGCTGCCAGCCCAGTTACCGCCCGGGCTGCCGATTGATCTGTTGCGCCGGCGGCCGGACATTCATGCGGCTGAACGCCAACTTGCCGCAGCCACGGCGCGCATCGGGGTAGCAACAGCCGACCTCTTTCCGCGGGTGATCGTCAGCGGCGCGCTTGGCGGCCAAGGCGGACCGCGTTCATCCTCGGCGATTCCAATAACATTTATCGGGGCGGCCGGTCCGGCGGTCTATTGGCCTTTGCTTGATTTTGGCACGCTCGACGCAATAGTCGATATCACCGAGTTGCAAGCTCATGAACTCTTGGTCAGCTACAAACAGACGATAATAACTGCGGTCCAGCAAGTCGATGATGCCATCGCTGCTTACGCGGCCGCGCAGCAGCGCTTGAAGGATCTCGATCGCGCGCTCGTGGCCGCCCGCCGATCGACCAAGCTCGCCACCGAGCGATACGATCGCGGCTTGACCGATTATCTAAACGTCCTCGACGCCGAGCGCCAAGAATTCGACCTTGAAGAGCAATATGTCAGCACTCTGCAGAGCGCAGCCGAGCAGCTCGTCACGCTTTACAAGGCGCTTGGCGGCGGCTGGGAGCTTCATGAATTCATACCGCCGATCAAGCAGCCCCAGCCCGCAATCATCGCGGCTGCGAGGCGTCTGCTGGCGCCGGACGAGGGCCCCTAGGGCAAAAACGACCGCTTTGGCCGACCGGGTCGAGGCGATGGTCCGCACGATCATTCCGCCCGCCCAGCTAATCCGGAAGGCAAGCTATGGCCGGGGGCTTTTACGACGGTGCATTTTCACATTCCGTCTGATCCAAATGTGCTGCGGGTGCCGGCCGCGGCCTTGATCTTCGGCCCGCATGGAATGCAGGTGGCCAAGGTTGACGAAGAAAACAAGATCGTGTTGCGCAAAGTTCAACTTGGCCGCAATCTCGGCAATTATGTCGAGATCACGTCCGGAGTGTCCCTTTCGGACCGGCTTGTCGACAGCCCTCAGGAAACGATTGCGGCGGGCGACACGGTGCGGATTGCCAGCGCCCCGGATCAGGCCGCGGTAAGGCCGGAACAAGTGTCGCGCGCGCTTGGAACGAACACGCGGATACCGACTAGCTAGCTTCGTTGCCTGGTCGCGGCAGAGCAGGAGCTGCGGAGCAGCCGGGATACATCCCCCAGACAAGGCATAGTCCCGTACGAAAAATCGGCCCACAGCCGAAGCTGTCATTAGCAGTTCAGCGAATCCACGCCTAGCCTCTTTCATTGTTCCCCGACGCCAATGACCACGGAGGGAAAGCCGGACCGCCGCCGTTACGCGCCGCGTGCATCCAAGGCCAGGGTGCGGTAGAGTGGCCCGCATGGCGAAAAATTCCGGACCGGTGGATTACGCGTTGCGGGCATGGCTTCTGCCGAAGCGGGCAGCCGCCGCGCTTGCGGCAGCGGGATTTTTGCTGTGTCTGGCGGGCAGCCAGCCCGCGCTTGCGCAAATCGACCCCTTTGGCTGGTTTGAGCAATTATTCCGGCCAAATCCGCCGCCGGGACGCGCCGTGAAACCAAGGCCGGAATTCCACCGGGCTGCGCCGCAGCCGTATCTGGCGCGGCCGAGGTCAAGCCGCCCAGCGGTAAAGGCGGGGGAAAAAGCAATCGCAAAGGCGCCAGCCAAACCCGCCGTCCCGCCTGCCTATTTCGTCGCGGTGCTCGGCGACAGCCTCGGGCAGATGCTGGCGCAGGGATTGAGCGAAGCGTTCGAGAACCGGCCGGAGGTCGCCATCCTGCGCAAGGCGAAAGAAAACTCGGGCCTTGTTCGCGACGATTTCTTCGATTGGACCCAGGCCACGCGGGATTTGCTCGCGAGCGGCGAGAAAATCGATTTCGCCGTCATGTTGATCGGCAGCAACGACCGGCAACCCTTGCGCGACGCCAATGGCAGCTACGAGCCCCGCTCGCCGGAATGGCAGGCGGCCTACACCCAACGGATTGAAACGATCGCGGCAATGTTCCGTGATAAGAAAATTCCACTCGTCTGGGTCGGCCTGCCGATCCTGAGAAGCGAGCGGCTTTCCGGCGATGCGCTGGCGTTTAATGAATTCTATCGCGCCTACGCCGAAAAGGCGGGGGCCACCTACATCGATATTTGGGAAGCTTTCGCCGACGAGGCCGGTCAATACAGTGCCTTTGGCCCCGACATCAACGGTCAGACCGTGCGGTTGCGTGCTGGCGACGGGGTCCATTTCACCAAGGCGGGGGCGCGCAAGCTCGCCCATTTTGTCGAGCCTGAGATCCGCCGCAATCTCGACGAGGTGCTGCCGAACACCGCGCCAGCGCCGAATCCGGCGAATGTTGCGAACCCCGAGGGCACGGAAATGCCCGCGAACGTGTCGGCTTTGCCTGGGACCGAGGCCCCGCCAGCGCCGAAACCAGTTGCTGGCCCTATCCTGCCGTTGACCGGCCCCGTCCTCGCCCCAGGCGGCGAACTCGCCACGCGGACGGCAACCACCGGGACAGCGAACAACGCCGCGCGGACGTTGATCGAGCAAACCTTGCAACAGGGCAGGCCGCTCGCCCCGAAGCCCGGACGCGCCGACGATTTCTCCTGGCCGAGAAACTGACGCGCCGGAAAAATCGACGCCCCACCATCTCGCGATGGAACGAACCGCCGAGCTTGCGCGTTAACCATGCGACGAATCTCAGCTTGGCTGACGAACGGGGTGGCAAACCCGATGTTCGACTTTCCGACAAGTCATTTATTCGCGGCGGCCGGGTTTGCCGCGCTCCTCGCGACCAGCGCGCAAGCCTTCGACGGCGGCTCGCCCGCGGGGCTTATGGATCGTCAAGTCCAGACGGCGAGCCTGCCAACCGATGTCCAGCGCGAGGTTCCGCCGACCCGCACGATTGTCGCCGATCCGACCGGCGAACGGGCCAGAACGATTACGATCGACACCAAGAACCGCTATCTCTATCTGTCGATGGAGGGGGGCCGGGCGATGCGCTACGATGTCGGGGTCGGACGCGAGGGCTTTGCTTGGTCCGGGCGCGCCCATATCGGCCGCCGCGCCGAATGGCCTAGCTGGACGCCGCCCGCCGCCATGCTGCTCCGCCGCCCGGATCTGCCGCGCGTCATGGAAGGCGGCCTTGCCAATCCGCTCGGCGCCCGCGCCATGTATCTCTACAACAGCCACGGCGACACCATGTTTCGTATTCACGGCACCAATGAGCCCGATACGATCGGCCGCGCGGTCTCCTCCGGCTGCATCCGTCTCCTCAACGACGACGTCGTCGATCTTTATTCGAGGGTCAAGGTGGGCGCGCCGGTCGTCGTGCTCTGACCGCTCGCCGATCGTTTGACGCGAGCCAAAACCGGTTTGGCGGCTTGCCAAACCGGTGAATTTTTGCTTTCAAAGCCAACCGGCGCAAAACCGTCGAAAGCGCAGTCCTGCTTTGGCGGATTATTGAGAAAGTCATGCGCCCATTCGATCCATTGCCAGCGAATCCCGGGTCTCGACATGCGTGCAAAACAAGTCAGCATTACCGCGCGGAGGGCAGGTCTCGTCCTGGCCTTGGTCCTTCTGATTCCGGCGGCGCCGGCTTTCGCGCAATGGCGCAATTATGGCGGCTATCAAGGCTACTATCCGCCTTATGGTTATCCGGCCTATCCAGACAGTTATTCCGGCTATCCGGGCGCGCCGCCCGCGCCGCGTTACGGCGGCCGCCCCTATGCCTATGGCGCGCCTTTTTACGAAGACCCCTATGCGGCAGGGCCGCGCGGCCAATCCTACGGCGGCGACGATCTCGAGCTCGGGGTCAATTTCAACCAGAAAACCGCCGCGATGGTGCAAAACCCGACCAATGAGCCGGCCGGCACGATCGTGATCGACACCAGCTCGCGGCATTTATACCTTGTGCAACCCGGCGGCGGCGCCATCCAATATGGGATCGGCGTCGGCCGCCAGGGATTTACGTGGAAGGGCGTCGCGCGGATCGGCCGCAAAACCGAATGGCCGCGCTGGATCCCTCCCAAGGAGATGCTGAAGCGCCGCCCCGATCTGCCGGAGGAGATGGACGGCGGGCTCGACAATCCGCTCGGCGCCCGCGCGCTTTATTTGTTCCAAGGCAGCAAGGACACGCTGTTTCGCATCCACGGCACCAACGAGCCGGACACGATCGGCAAGGCGGTGTCCTCCGGCTGCATCCGGATGATGAACGCCGATGCCATCGATCTTTATCAGCGGGTCAAGGTCGGCACCCGCGTCGTGGTTTTGTGATCGGACGAGGTGGCCGGATCGGAACTGGAACTCCGGGCGAGCGACGCCGCCAGGAGCGCGTTATCTTCACTGCGCCTTGACGGGAGTCAGGGTTCCAGAGACATTGGCGGTGGTGTTCGCACTGATGACATTGTTGACAAAGGTGAAGATGGTGCCGCCATTATTGAAAACCCCGGTGCCATTTCCAGTGACAGTCGAGCGGGAGAGATAAACGGTCGTCGTCGCGGAATTCGATTCAATGCCAAAGTTGTTGGCGAAACTCAGGCTGTCATTGACGGTGATAGTGAGCGTGCCACTGGCCAATATTCCATTATTGTTGGCGTTGGTGGTGACTTGCCGAAGCACGCCTGCAGCCGATCCGCTCGGAGCGACGTTGATCCCTATGAAATTATTGACTGCAATCGTATTCGACACCGTGAAGATGCTCGATGTGCTGGGCGCGATATTTAGCCCGGTACCCGTAAAATCCCGGATCACGCAGTTCTCGATATCGAGGTTCCCGCCGGTGTTGAACTGGATGCCGTTCGTTCCGGTGCCGAGTCCGTCGATGGTTAGGCCCACCAGACGAACGCTGTCGTTCGGGCCGGCATTGATCGTGATGCCATTGCCCGAGGAAACCTGGATGCCGCCCACGCCGACGCCGCCGTTGAGGATGCTGACCGCCTTGGTGATGGTCACCGGGCCGTAGCCGGCGGGGTCGAGCATGTCGATCTCGCCGCCGGCGGCGGTCTGGGTGATCGCAAAGGCAAAAGTCTTGCAGGGCGTGGCGATCGCGCAGTTGCCACTGTCGGTTCCGTTTGGGGAAACAGCAGTCCGGCTTCCTACTATCGCCTGCGCCGGCGCGGCGGAAAGACCGCAGGCGAGAAGCGCCCCGGCGATGGCCGGCAACGATGTGATCTTATTTGACGACGAAGTGATCTTGGTTGGCATGGATATGATCCCTCTCACGAAAGCCATATCTAATGTCGTTTATGGTTATATGTCAACCCGGCAGCGTTGCCGGAGCGGCATACACGGCGTCGATCACAGAAGGCAATTTGGACCGGCACGGCGGAAACCGCTTTATCGCGGCAAAACCGTCGATCCCATCAAAAAACTGTCGACGGCGTGCGCGGCTTGGCGCCCTTCGCGGATCGCCCAGACGATCAGGGATTGGCCGCGCCGCATGTCGCCGCAGGCAAAGACCTTCGGAATAGAGGTCTTGTAGCTCGTTTGATCGGCCGCGACATTGCCGCGCGGATCGAACGCCACGCCGAGGCTATCCAAAAGCCCCTCGTGCTCCGGCGAAACGAAGCCCATGGCGAGCAGCACGAGATCGGCCCGAAGCTCGAAGGAGCTGTCCGGAATTTCCTTGAAATTGGCGTCGAGCCGCACGCAGACGAGTTTCTTGACGGCGCCATCCTCGCCGCGCAGTTCCTTGGTCACAACCGAAAAGTCCCTTTCCGCGCCTTCTTCCTGCGAGGAGGACGTGCGCATTTTCAAGGGCCAATCCGGCCAGGTCAGGTGCTTGTTTTCCTTATCTGGAGGACGCGGCAGAATTTCGAGCTGGGTCACAGACAGCGCGCCCTGGCGGATCACGGTTCCGATGCAATCCGATCCCGTGTCGCCGCCGCCGATCACGATGACGCGCAAGGCCGATGCAAGGATCGGCGCGTTGCTGTGGATCGGCTCCTTGGCGATGCGCCGGTTCTGCTGCGGCAGAAATTCCATCGCGAAATGCACGCCGGAGAGATCGCGGCCAGGAACCGCCAGATCGCGCGGCTTTTCGGCGCCGCCGGAGAGAACGATCGCGTCGAAGCGTTCGAGCAATTCCGCCGCGGCGAGATCGATCCCGACATTCACGCCATTGTGGAAATGCACGCCTTCCGCCTGCATTTGAACAACGCGCCGGTCGATCGGATGTTTTTCCATCTTGAAGTCGGGAATGCCATAGCGCAGCAAACCGCCGGGCTTGGCGTTTTTCTCATAAAGATGGACATCGTGTCCGGCCCTAGCTAGCTGCTGCGCGCAGGCCAGCCCCGCCGGTCCAGAGCCGACTACGGCGACCGTCTTGCCGGTCTTCGCCTCGGCGGGTTCGGGTTTTATCCAGCCATTTGTCCAGGCGCGGTCGGCGATCGCGCATTCGATGGTTTTGATGGTCACCGGATTATCGTCGATGTTCAGCGTGCAAGCGGCTTCGCAAGGCGCCGGACAAAGACGGCCGGTGAATTCCGGAAAATTATTTGTCGAATGAAGATTTCGCGCAGCCTCCTCCCAATCGGAGCGGTAGACGAGATCGTTCCAATCGGGAATCTGATTGTGGACAGGACAGCCGGTGTGGCAAAACGGAATGCCGCAATCCATGCAGCGCGCCGCCTGATCCCTAGTCGCTTCCTCGGAAAGCGGGATCATGAATTCCTTGTAATTGCGAATCCGGTCGGAGGCCGGCACGTAGCGCCGGTCGCGCCGGTCGATTTCAAGGAATCCCGTTACCTTGCCCATGCACCGTAAAATTCCCTAGTACGTCCGAGCCAGAGCGGCGGCCGCGCCACCAAATCCTATCGGGGCCGGGGGTCTAACGGACGTCTCTTTGGTCATTCCGCCGCGGCGAGACTCGGCTGCCCGCCCTTGGCGATCAGTTCCTCGATCGCGCGGCGGTACTCGACCGGCATCACCTTGCGGAACTTCGGCTTGTACGCGTCCCATTGTTCGAGAATGTGGCGGGCCCGCGCCGAATTCGTGTAAAGGGCATGGGTCGAGATGAGCTGATGCAGCCGTTCGGCGTCGAACCGTGTCATGTCCCCCATGACATCGACGCGGCCATGAAAATCGAGATCGCCGCCATGGTGATAGTTCTTCAGCATCAAGTCTTCTTCTTCGACGACCGGTTCGAGTTCGACCATGGCGAGATTGCAGCGTTGCGCGAATTTGCCGTCTTCGTCGAGGACATAGGCGATGCCCCCTGACATGCCTGCCGCGAAATTACGCCCCGTCTCGCCGATGACGACGACGATGCCGCCGGTCATGTATTCGCAGCCGTGATCGCCGGCCCCTTCGACGACCGCGATGGCGCCGGAGTTGCGGACCGCGAACCGCTCGCCGGCCACGCCGCGGAAATAGCATTCGCCACTGATCGCGCCATAGAGCGCGGTATTGCCGATGATGATCGATTTCTCCGGGGTAATCCGCGCCGAGGCGCCGGGATAAACGATGATGCGTCCGCCCGAGAGCCCCTTGCCGACGTAATCGTTGGCCTGGCCCTCGAGTTCCAGGGTGACGCCGGCGGCAAGCCAGGCGCCAAAACTCTGCCCGGCGGTCCCCCTGGCTCTGATATGGATCGTGTCGTCCGGAAGCCCGGCATGCCCATAACGGCGCGCGATGACCCCCGACAACATGGCGCCCGTGGCGCGGTCGGTGTTGTTGATCGCGGTCTCGATGGTTACCGGGGTGCCGGTTTTAATCGAGGCTTTGGCCGCCGCAATCAGCGTGCGATCCAGCACTTTTTCGAGCCCGTGATGTTGCTTTGCCGAATGGAAAATCGCTTGACCTTGCGCCGTTGGCTTGTGGAAGAGCTTCGAGAAATCAAGCCCGCGCGCCTTCCAATGGTCGATCGCCTGTTGCTCGTCGAGCATCTGCATTTGCCCGATCATCTCGTCGAAAGAGCGATAGCCCATGGTTGCCATCAACCGGCGCACTTCCTCGGCAACAAAGAAAAAGAAATTGATCACATGCTCGGGCTGACCGGTAAACCGCTTGCGCAGAACAGGGTCTTGCGTCGCGATGCCGACCGGACAGGTGTTTAAATGACACTTGCGCATCATGATGCAGCCGGCGGCGATCAGGGGCGCCGTGGCGAAGCCAAATTCGTCGGCGCCCAGCAAGGCGCCGATCACGACATCGCGGCCGGTGCGCAGGCCGCCATCGATCTGCACCGCGATCCGCGAGCGCAGACGGTTCAGGACCAAGGTTTGTTGCGTCTCGGCAAGCCCGATTTCCCAGGGAGTGCCGGCATGTTTGATCGAGGTCAGCGGCGAGGCTCCCGTGCCGCCCTCGAAGCCGGAAATGGTGACATGGTCGGCACGGCCCTTGGAGACGCCGGCGGCGACGGTTCCGACGCCGGCCTCGGAGACGAGCTTGACCGAGACACCGGCCTCGGGGTTGACGTTCTTCAGATCGAAGACGAGCTGCGCCAGATCCTCGATCGAATAGATGTCGTGATGCGGCGGCGGCGAGATGAGGCCGACGCCTTGCGTCGAGTGACGCACCTTGGCGATGATGGCATCGACCTTGTGCCCCGGCAGTTGGCCGCCTTCGCCGGGCTTTGCCCCCTGCGCCATCTTGATCTGCATCAGGTCGGAGTTGACGAGATATTCGGTGGTTGCGCCGAACCGCCCGGAGGCCACCTGCTTGATCGCCGAGCGCATCGAATCGCCGTTCGGCAGCGGCTTGAAGCGGTCGGCCTCCTCGCCGCCTTCGCCGGTGTTGGACTTGCCGCCGATCCGGTTCATCGCGATTGCCAACGTCGTGTGCGCCTCGCGCGAGATCGAGCCAAACGACATGGCCCCGGTAGCGAAACGCTTGACGATATCCTTGGCCGGTTCGACCTGGTCGAGCGGCACAGGCTTGCGCTTCTCGTCCTCGGCGGTCTTGATCTTGAACAGGCCGCGCAGCGTCAAGAGCCGCTCGGATTGCTCGTTGAGGATCTTGGCAAAGGATTGATAGCGCTCTCTCGAGTTGCCGCGCACGGCATGCTGCAAGGTCGAGACCGACTCGGCCGTCCAC
>JBAUNU010000478.1:0-10511 GCA_049579405.1 Methylocella sp. | reverse complement strand
GGGCATCAACCCGGCGACGCTCTCCCACCACATGAAAGAGCTCGAAATAGCGGGACTGGTGGAGGTCGTCCGGGAGGGCAAATTCGCCAGCTATGTCTTTACGGCGCGACGTGCTTGAGGCGTTCTTCCAACGCCTGAGGGAAGATCTCGCGTAACTTAGCTCCAACGAAACGCCGTCGGGTTTCCGGCGGCCCGCAGGCCCCGCTGCCACAGTCTGCACTCGCGTCATCGCGGCGCGGCGGCCGATCCCCGTCCACTCATTCGGCGAGCCTTGCTGGAGGTCAAGTCATCAATTCTGGAGAGGAACAGCTTGAGAATCGGCGAGGTGTTTGCCTTGCTGTAACCCACGGCAAGATCGATCATTGGCGCTTCACCCTCCAGCGGACGGCTGACCACGGACCACGGCAGCAGATTCTTCGCATAAGCGGGCATAAGCGCCAACCCGCGGGTGGACGCAACCAGGGACATGGCCATCGCCATGTTGTCCACCCCATGATCCAGTCGAGCCCGGAGCGGCGCAGAAAGTCCTCGGTCACGGCGCGCAGCACTGTGGCTTTGTTCGAACCGCCGATAAAGATCTCGCCGACGAGTTCCCGCGGGTGAATCGCTTCGCGGCTGGTGAGGCGATGGTCGCTCGGCATCAGGACGATCAGCGGCTCGCGGTCCACCACCTCGTAGCACAAGTCGAAGGTCGGCTCGGCGCGCAGGAAGGCCACGTCGAGCCGGCCGCGGACGAGCGCCTCGGCGAGGTCCGGCGAATAGTCGCTCGAGATCGTGACCTGGATGTTCTTCAGCTCGTCGCGCAGCAGAT
Organism: Methylocella sp.; assembly: GCA_049579405.1. Classification (GTDB taxonomy): domain Bacteria; phylum Pseudomonadota; class Alphaproteobacteria; order Rhizobiales; family Beijerinckiaceae; genus Methylocapsa. Next base: position 9,700 of record JBAUNU010000478.1, on the reverse strand, counting down.
GCATTGCCCGCGGCAGCCAGTTCATCTCATGACCGGTTTGGAAGCCGATGGCGAATGTCTTTCTTGCAGGCTGTGCGGCTTTGCGCGCCGCTTCCACCGCGGCATCGACCTGCGCCAGCGCCAGCCGGGCATGGTCGAGAAAGGCCTTGCCTGCGGCGGTCAATTTGATTCCGTGCACGCTGCGGCTCATCAACTGGACGCCAACCTCGTATTCGAGATCGCGGATTTGGCGGCTGAGGGAAGGCTGCGCCGTGTGCAGCCTTTTCTCAGCCGCGAACGTCAAGCTGCCCTCTTCGGCGACCGCGATGAAATAGCGAAGGTGACGCAGTTCCATACCTTCCCCATGCTTCCGAGGTATGCCGTCCAGCTTACAAAGTCTTTTTCATTGCCACAATGAGTGCCTAACTGCTGGTCACGGGAACGATCTGAAGCCACGGAGGCAACTGGCGAAGTGCCGCGGTCATCAGGGCTTCTGCTACTCGAAATTAAATATTGTCAAGGAGATGAACATGTCCTCACCAGTCGTATTGATCACCGGAGCACTCACGGGGATAGGCCGCGCCGCCGCCGTCGCCTTCGCCAAGAAGGGCGCGAAGGTGGTCGTTGCCGGTCGGCGTGATGAGGCCGGCAAGGCGCTCGTTAAGGAGCTGCGCTCTTTCGGTTCGGAAGCCGAGTTCATCAACGCCGACGTCCGCAAGGATAATGATGTCCGCGCTCTGGTCGACAAGACCGTCGCACGGTTTGGCCGTCTCGATGTCGCGGTAAACGATGCCGGCACCGAAGGCCAGGTTGGCCCGATCACGGACCAGACGGCGGAAAGCTATGCCGCGACGTTCGACACGAATGTTCTCGGCGTGATCCTGAGCATGAAGCACGAGGTGCGCGCCATGCAAGGACAGGGCATCGGTAGCATTATCAATATCTCCTCGACCTATGGGCACGAGGGTGCGGCGGGGGCCTCCGTCTATGTGGGCAGCAAGCACGCCGTCGAAGGCATCACCAAGTCGGTGGCGCTCGAGACCGTCAAGTCGGGAATCCGTGTGAACGGCGTGGCGCCTGGTCCTATAGATACCGGGATGTTGACCCGCTTTACGGGCACGCCCGAGAACAAGGCCACTCTGGTGACGACTGTTCCGATGGATCGCCTCGGCCTCGCGGAGGAGGTCGCCAACGCCATCGTCTTCATCGCGTCGGACGAAGCTTCATTCATCACCGGCCATGTCCTCAATGTCGATGGCGGTAAGAGCCACTGACCCTGTCCGGGCACGGAGGTTTGCTCCGCGTATATGCACCTACTTTCTCGGATCTGCTTCGGGGTCACGCGATAAGCGCCTCACCGATCGGCGAAGTCAGCGCCACCACGGTCAGCAGGAGCAAATTCGCTTGCGACAACCGCCCGGAGCATTGTGCGCAGCTTCGCCGCACGCCTATGACCGAAAGTGGTTTCAAATCGCGCTTGCGCCTCGGACCATCCCTTGCGCGCCACCTGCAGGCGCTTCTCACCCGCCTTGGTCAAGTGGAGTTCCTTCGCGCGCCGGTCGGATGCCGTCGCTTCGATCCTAATCAGACCATCCCGCTCCAGCGGCAGGATGTTGCGCCCGAGCGTCGTGCGATCCATCACCATGTCCCTGGCGAGCGTGTTGATCGTCAGCGGTCCCAGCCGTTTGAGCTTCGCGAGGATCGAGAATTGGGTCGTGCGCAGGCCGATCGGCGCCAAGAATCGATCGTAAAATTGGGTGACATGCCTGGCCGCCGCGCGGACAGCGAAGCAATTGCATTCCTCAGAGCTCGATAAGGTAACCACGGGCACCGCCAAACCCTCAATGCTTGAGAAGCGTGCATACGCCCTTATATAGGTGCAGATACGCTCGTGCCAACTGGACAGTGGCCGGAGATGCTGCTCGACGGGTTCCGGTTATGAACGTCCGAAAAACTCGAGAAGCAATTGACAGCTATATCGAGGATTGCGCTTATGCGGGTGCAACCTCGAACACCGAAATGTGAACTGAAAGCCCCGCGTCGAACTTGCATTCTCGCTAATAAAGGGCGTATATGCACGTTCATACAAACGAGGGTATATGCACGTATGAGAAGAAGTTCTCCACAAGGGAAATCGGAGGAGGTTACGATGGTGCAGGCCGGATCGACGTATCGCGCTGTGCAGGCGGTCAGCCCGGGCAAACTGGAACTGACAGAGAAGCGGTTGCTGGATCCGAACCCCGGCCATGTCCGCATTCGCGTTGAGGCTTGCGGGGTCTGCCATTGGGACGCCGGCACTGTCGAAGGAGTGTTTCCAATCGAGTGGCCGCGTGTCCCCGGTCACGAGGCGGTGGGCCGCATCGACGCGGTCGGCGCGGGCGTGGAGGGGTGGAAAGCCGGCCAACGCGTCGGCGTAGGATTTCTCGGCGGCAGCTGCGGGCATTGTGGGCCCTGTCGCAACGGCGACCTCGTGAGCTGCCAGAACCAGGCTTTTACGGGTGTCCACCACGACGGCGGCTATGCTGAGGTGATGATCGCCAAGGCCAGCGGCCTGGTGTCCGTGCCGGACGATCTCTCATCCGTCGAGGCGGCGCCGCTGCTGTGTGCTGGCTTGACGACCTTCAGCGCGCTGCGTAACGCGCCCGCGAAAGCGGGCGACCTTGTCGCGGTCCTCGGCATCGGGGGCCTTGGCCATCTTGGATTGCAATATGCCCGCCATATGGGCTTCGAGGTTGCCGCAATCGAACGAGGGTCTGACAAGGCGGAATTAGCCAAGAAGCTTGGTGCGCATCACTACATCGACAGTACCGCGGGTAACCCGGCCGATGCGTTACAGGCGCTCGGCGGAGCGACAGTGATTCTGATGACGAGTTCCGGGGGAAAGACGATCTCGGACACCATCAAGGGCCTGCGGCCGGGCGGCGTCGCAATCGTCCTTGGCGCGGGACCCGAGCCAATTGAGGTCGCGGGTACGGACTTGCTGTTCAGCAGCCGCAAAATCGAGGGTGCGCTCACGGGCAACCCGGCGACGGGAGACGCGACGCTCAGGTTCAGCGCCCTTAGCGGCATCGCCGCCATGATCGAGACGTTGCCGCTCGAGCGGGCCCCCGAGGCCTACGCGAAGATGATGGCCGGCAAGGCGCGCTTCAGGATGGTTCTCACCATGGCGTGAGGCCGCATTCCCACGCCCCACACTCGCGAAGCATCAGATGGCCATGAGCGACGATCTTCCACAACCACCGGAACGTATGACGGGTGGCTGCATGTGCGGCGCTGTGCGCTACACCATCGCGGAAAAGCCGCTCGCTGCCGGCTTGTGCCATTGCAACCGCTGCCGGCCGCAATCCGGGAGTGCCTTCTCGACGGTCATCTTCGTACACCGCAGCGCGATAACGATCACCGGTGAGACAGCGGTCTTCGACGACATCGGTTCGAGCGGGCTCAGGGTCCTGCGCCGCTATTGCCCGCGCTGCGGTTCGCCGCTCACAACCGAGGCCGACGTGACGCCCGAAATCATGTTCGTCAAGGCCGGGGCATCGACTCCAACGAGTGGTACCAACCTGTCCTGGAGATGTTCGTCGGGCGTCGCAGGCCTTGGGTCAGTCCGGTACCCGGCGCCACCCAGTTCGAGGGCAATCCCGAGTTTTGAGGAGAGGTCACGATGAATCCGTTTCAAGATCTTTTTGACGCCCAGAAGGCTTACTTTGCCACCAACGTCACCCGCACCTACGAATGGAGGGCCGAGCAACTCGATCGAATGGGGCGGATGATCAAGGAGAACGAGGCTGCCGTTCAAAACGCGGTCGCTCGGGATTTCAAGACCGCTAGCCAAGAATACATCTTCGAGACCGTCACGAGCATCAGTGAGACCGAGTTTCAGAAGGGCCAACTCGAATCCTGGATGACTCCAACAGAGGCGCCAGTGCCACGGGCGTTAGCCGAGACCGGCCATAAGGGTGTTGTGTATCGTGACCCTTATGGTGTGGCGCTCATCATGGGGCCGTTCAACGGTCCGCTGACGCTGCTCATCCGACCGGCGCTCACCGCGCTTGCGGCCGGCAACACCTGTATCCTCAAGGTCTCGGAGCAGCTCAGCGCGACCTCCGTGCTGCTGATGGAACTCGTGCCGCGCTATTTCGATCCGCGCGCGGTAACCGCCGTGACGGGCCACCGGGAAGAGGTGACCGAGCTCCTGAAACTCCCGTTCGACTTCATCTTTTTCACCGGCAGCACCTAGGTCGGCAAGATCGTCATGAAGGCGGCGGCGGAGAACTTGACGCCGGTGCTGCTCGAACTCGGGGGCCAAAATCCGGCGCTGGTGGATGAGACCGCCAATATCCCTGATGCGGCCAAGAAGATCGTCTGGGGCGCCATGGCCTGGGGCGGGCAATGGTGCACGTCGCCGGGCTACGCCTATGTCAATGAGTCTGTCGCCGACGCTTTCGTCGCCGAGGCCAGGAAGGCGGTGGTCGAACTCTACGGGAAGGACCCGAAGACCAATCCGGACTATTCGCGGGTGATCAGCGCACGGGAAGTCTCGCGATTGGCGGGGCTTATAGACCCCGGGAAGGTTGTCTCAGGCGGCCGGTCCGACCCTCAGGCGCGATACCTCGATCCGACGGTCGTCTATCCCGTCACATGGGACGATCCGATCATGGAAGACGAGGTGTTCGGTCCGATACTACCAATCCTCACCTACAAAACGCTCGACGAAGCTCTGGCCCGCATCGCTGCAACGCCGCATCCGCTCGCTGGATTCGTCTTCAGCCGCGATCAGAAGACCATCGACAGATTCATCGGCGAGCTCTCCTACGGCGGCGGCGGGGTGAATCAGGTCAATATCCACCTGTTCATCGAGTCGATGCCGTTCGGCGGAACAGGCCCGGCAGGCATCGGCCACTACTACGGTAAGTACGGCTTCGACATGCTGACCCATGCCAAGTCAATGCTTATTTCGCCGCCGGATGTCGCTATCGATCACCTTTTCCCGCCCTATTCAAAAGAAAAGAACGAAGCTCTGAAGGTTTGGGCCGACTATTGAGACGACAGCGCAAGATTGCTTAGGGTCGCTGAAAACAATGAGGTAAAGCCATGACTACGATCGAAGCACACAACAAAGCGTTCGTCTTGGACGCGTTCGACGCGCTCTTCAACAAGCGGGACTACGCCGCGGCCGAGCGTTTCTGGTCGCCCGCCTATATCCAGCACAGTGCTCATATCGCGCCGGGGCGCGAGGGGCTCTTCGAACTTGTTAAGGCCGCGCCGAAAGAGCTGCATTACGAGAACGCGCTGATCGTCGCCGACGGCGACTATGTCATGCTCCACGGCAGGTTTTCAGGGATCGGGCAGCCGGTGAACTGGGTCGTGGTCGACATCCTCCGTATCGACAACGGCCTCCTCGCCGAGCATTGGGACGTCATCCAGGACGAGGCGACGCGAGAGTCTTCGAAGAGCGGGCGGCCCATGTTCGGGGACAAATTTCCCGCCTGACGGCCGCAGCCAAGCAAACACGAAATCCCCGGCACATCGCCGCTGCTCATGCCAAGAGGTGTAAAGCCATGACCACGACCGAAGCGCAAAACAAAGCGTTCGTCTTGAAGGCGATCGACACGCTCTTCCACAAGCGGGACTACGCCGCGGCCGAGCGTTTCTGGTCGCCCGCCTATATCCAGCACAGTGCTCTTTTAGCGCCGGGGCGCGAGGGGCTCTTCGAATTTGTCAAGACGGCGCCGAAGGAGCTGCATTACGAGAACGCGCTGATCGTCGCCGACGGCGACTATGTCATGCTCCACAGCCGGATTTCAGGGATCGGGCAGCCGGTGAACTGGGTCGTGGTCGACATCGTGCGTATGGAAAACGGCCTGATCGCCGAGCATTGGGACGTCATCCAGGACGAGGCGACGCGTGAGTCCTCTAGGAGCGGCCTTCCCATGTTCGGAGACAAATTTCCGGACTAAGGCGAAACCGAATGGATTTCAGACCTGCTGTGAATCTGTCGACCTTGAAAGGCTCAAGTCCGCGCGAAATTCCCTTCAATAGCGTCCGCCTCAGGTTCGATAGCAACAAGAGTTTCGACGAAGTGCTGTCATCCCTACTGGCCGATGTGGGCGACAAACCGCTGCTAATCAACGAAGTGGCTGCCAAGTCCGAAAGCTGGGACTCGTACAGCAAAGAAATTGAGTCTCGTGTAGGACCGAGCGGTTTCATCTTGTTCGTCACAATCGATCACGGCGCGTGGATCAAGAAAGTCGGTATCCGACGGAAGGCTGTAAGATTGATCATCGGAAATCCAACGATTGCCATCACCATGCTGCGTCATGATTTGACCGCAGGCCTGTTTGTTCCCGTCGAACTGATTCTCGTTGAAGAACACGACGGTCGCTGCAGCCTGACCTACGTAAGGCCTTCGTCTCTCATGGTCGTTGAGACAAATGACGCTTTGCTCGCCGCCGCCAGGCAACTTGATGCCAAGCTGCAGGCATTGGCCACAAAGGTGACGAGTGCCTAGCTAGAGTAAACCACTATCAGATAGGCCGGCGTTGCGAGGTGCACACTGCACGCCATAATGGCGAAAACCTTGTTGAGGAAGGAAAGCGGAGTTGAGCGATCTTTTGGCACTTGCGGTCTCGGCCCATGGCGGCCTTGAGCGTTGGAATTCGTTTCGAACCCTTGAAGCCCGCATGTCGGTTGGCGGTGGAATTTTTGCAGCCAAACAGAACCCTGGTCTGCAGGACAACGTGACCTACAAGGTGTGCACCCACGAGGAACGCCTCACCATCGATCATTTCTCGGCTCCTGATCGGCGCATCAGCTTCGTGCCGAGCCGCCTGACGCTAGAAACTATGGGCGGCGCGGTTGTCGAGGTGAGGGACGATCCGCGCTCCGCATTCGCGGGGCAGACGAACGAATCGCCTTGGGATACCCTCCACGTCGCTTATTTCACCAGTTATGCTCTGTGGACCTACCTAAATCTCCCCTTCCTCTACACCTATCCCGGTTTCGTTACCGAAGAGATCGAACGTGGCGGGAGAACGGCGAGGAATGGCGCAGGCTTAAGGCGACCTTCCCCGAGACCATCGCCAGCCATTCACGTGAACAAATAACTTATTTCGGTCCGGACGGCCCAATGCGGCGACACGACTACACTGTTGAAGTCCTCGGTGGTGCAACTGGTGCGAATTATTCGACAGACTACAAGGAATTTCAGGGTATCAAGATGCCGACAACTCAGCGGGTCTACGCCTATGATGGAAATGGTCAGAAGATTCCCGACCCGCTTTTGGTCTCTATCGACATAGAAACTATCGTTTTTTCCTAAAAAAGCCGTTTGACGGCTGCGGCGACCCGCCGGCCAGTGAACTGGGTCGTGGTCGACATCCTGCGTATCGGAAACGGCCTGCTCGCCGAGCATTGGGACGTCATCCAGGACGAGGCGACGCGAGAGTCTTCGAAGAGCGGGCGGCCGATGTTCGGGGACAAATTTCCCGCCTGACGGCCGAACAAGCGATGCCGCCGAGTCTCGACTCCCCTATCGATGGGGTCAATTCCTGTTCGAATTCCCCGATTTCGCAATTGCGCCTTTCATCTGGCTTCCGTTTCAGGATATCCTCACCCGAGAGCTGCTTCCCGCAACCTCAAGAATCGAGACTTGATAGTCAGGGCACCTCGGGCGGCTGGGTTTCCTTGGCGGATACTTCGACATCCTTGTCGACACCGGACTCGACCTTGAACGTCGTTTGATAGGTTTGGCTGTCGTGTCTTGCGATCACGACATATTCGCCTTCGGCGAGGGTGGCCGACGGAAACGCGCCGATCATCTCGCGGATGACGTCGCCGCCCGGGGTCAGGATCGTGAAAGCCGTGTTTGCGAGGGCTTCGCCGCCAAGGCTGTTCACGAGTTTCAGAGTGATGGTGGCGGCGCGGTGGCGTAGTGTAGCGTCGGTCAGCTTCCCGGCCTGCACCTTGAGATCGGCGCTGATCACCGAATTGGTCGGGCTCGCCGCACCATTGGCTGCCGCGTCGAGGAGTGTCGACACAATATGGTAATTGCCTTCCGGAAGGCCGATGGTATCCCCGGATTTGGCGTTCGCGGCAACCAGTTTTGCTTCCGGATCGCCGCGTTCGGGAACATAGATCGAAATCGATAATTTCGCTGGATTGATGGGCGTGTCGCCGAGATGGCCCGCGATCCGCAACCCGCCGGCATTGAGCACGAGCGTCTCGCTTAGCACGGTGCCGTTGATGGCGATGCGCTTCGTCGCGCCCGCGAGCCCCAAGGCGGCATGAACGACGAAATTGCCGTTGGGAAGGGGCAGGTTGGGCGTCGCGTCGGCGGATTGCGCGACGAGTTTGTGGTTTCCATCGGTTCCCGGGACCTCTTCGAATATGCGCCATTGCAAACCTTCTCGCACCGGCTGCGCGTCGGTGGCGGCAAACAGCGCCGATAGCCGGACCATGCCGTGCGCCGCCTCTCCGGGAGCGGTCTCGGGGGTAAGCGGCAAGCGCAGGGAAGGAGCGGCGGGATTTCCCGCTTTCGGCGATTGCGCCGCGACGGGCCAAGCCCACAGGCAAAGCGCGGATGCCGCCAAACGCGCAAGCAAAGTCCCGCGGGCGATGAAGCCTTGCCCAGTCCGGCCGGACGCCGGTCTTACATGGGGAAGCCGCCGCAAGCCTTACTCTTCCTTACGATGGAAAACGCTTGATGCCGCCGCTGCGAGATTGGTCAACGACAGCGGGTGAAAAGAAAAGGCGACCAGATGGTGGCCGGACGGAACCTCGACACCGCGAAACAGAAGATTGGCGTGAAGCACCGGTTCCTCATGCCCATCGACGCGGACCTCCCAGCCCGGATAGAAAAGATCGTGCAGCACGACAATGCCCGCCTTTGGGGCATCGACGGCGATCTCGACCGAGCTATCGGCGTAGTTGACGATCACGACATGCGATAGGCCCGGAGCTGCAGTCGAGCCTTGGCTTGGGAATTGGTCCAGCCATTGCTCCGCGTGGCTCGCGGTTTGGAAGCGCTCCTGGCCGGTGCCTCGAGCATAGGGGCCGCCGTGAAGATCGGCCATGCTCGCCTGGTCGATCAACATCTCGCTCGCCGGATCGAAGCCGGGAAGGACATGTTCGTCGAGAACTTCCTCATTGTCGACAGGCTCGACCGCCGACGCAAAATAGGCCCTCGGCACGGTTTTGCCGAGCTTATAGATATACATGGTGTCGCTTGTATAGATCGCTTGAGCCTTCGGCCGCGGGATGTCGCGTGGCAGTTCCGTCAAAGGGCGGCCGAGCACCAAATATTCGAGCCCGAGCAACGCCGCAAGGCGGCTATTGTAGCCGCGAAAAGTGCCTGGATAGTGGCGCGCGGAAAAATCCTCGGCACCCGGCCCAGCGCCGGCCGCGCGTTCATAATCGTCGATGCGCAAGGGATTGTAGCCGAGCGTATTTTCGAATTTGAGGACCATCGATGCATTCTGCCACGCCCCTTTGAGGCCTAGAATCTCGATGCGCGGACGATCGCCGTCGCGTATTTTGGCGGCTATTTCGTGGCGCAGAATCTCGATGCCTGCGGCTTCGGCGGGTTTCATACCGGCATAGAGGCTGTAGCTTGCGAGCGGCTCCGCGTTGAGCGGGGAGGCGGCATTGCGCCAGAGGATTTCGGTCCCGCTTGAAAGCACGAACAAACTCGCCGCGAGCGCCCGCCTCGGGCGTGCTTGAAGCC
>JBAUNU010000477.1:0-1654 GCA_049579405.1 Methylocella sp. | reverse complement strand
GGCTGCTCGTTCGCCTCGCAACAGGGACCGCGGCGGCGCGAATCGATGAAACCATCGCGGCGCTTCGAGCCCAACTTTACCCACGCTGGACACTCACGATTCTGGGAACCTCGGAGGACGCCGAGGTCAACGGCCGGCTCACTTCATGGCTGGCCAAGGACGCCCGGATCGCGGTGCGCGGCGAATGGACGGAACTTGATGGAGACGACACGGATTTTGTTGCTTTCGTGGAATTTGGAGATCGTCTCGCACCTCATGCGCTCGCTTGTTTTATCGAGGCTAGCCAGAGGGCGCCGCATGCTTTGGTGCTTTATTGCGACGAGGAGACAGCGACGGCGGAAGGCCAAGCGCCAATATTCAAACCGGATTGGAGCGTCCATTTGCAGGCGGTGCGGCCATATGTTGGGCGATTGATGTTGACAAGGCTCGGCCATGCGCGCCGCCGGATTCGATTGGTGAAAACCCCCATCGGCGAGACCGGCTTTGTTCAAAACGTCCTCGATGGTCTGGGGCGCCGAGACGTTTGCCATATCAGGCGTTTTCTCGTGCGCACGAGACAACGCCGCGAAGAGCAGGACGTAACCTCGCCCCGCCGCGGGCGGGTGCCCGGAATAAGCGTAACTATCGTGATGGCGACCCGCAACAATGAAGCGTTTTTGCGCCGGACGATTTCCGGCATTTTGGAGAAAACCCGTTTCGCACAGCTCGATCTCGTCATCGTCGACAATGGCAGCACCGATCCGCGGGCTCTGAGCCTGCTTCAATCGGCCGCCAAAGACTCACGGGTCACGCTGCTGCGTGCTCCGGGGCCTTTCAATTTCGCCGCCCTGAACAATCTCGGTGCCGCCCAGGCGCGGGGCGCCGTCATTGTTTTCTTGAACAACGACATGGAAATCATCGAGCCCGAATGGCTCCGCGAGCTTGCAGAACGGGCCATCGACCCACACGTTGGCGCTGTCGGCTGCAAGCTCCTTTATCCGGACGGGCGAATTCAGCACGCCGGAGTAGTCGTCGGGCTTGGCGAGGGCGTGGGGCATTTTGACGCGGGGCTCCGCGATGGGGAGCAGGGCTGGCTCGGCCGCAATCGAATCCTTCACGAAGCATCCGCGGTCACCGGAGCGTGCCTTGCCGTGGAGCGGGCGAAATTCGTGGCGGTCGGCGGATTTGACGCCGTTCATCTCCCGGTCGAGTTCAATGACATAGACCTTTGCCTGCGGCTCGATGAGCTCGGGTTCGCGACCCTGTGGACGCCATTCGCGCGTCTTGTTCATTTCGAATCGGCAACCCGAGGCAAGGCGACTTTCCGGCGTCTCGACGCGCACGCGGCCGAGCGCGCCTACTTCCGCCAACGCTGGGCCGACCGGCTGCGAGACGATCCTTTCTTTCATCCCGGTCTCTCGCTCGTCAGTTTATCGGCCGCCCTCGCCTGAGAGGGAGCGATTCGTTGCCGGGTTTGCAAAAGGAGCGTTATCTAGGGTCATGGTGCCAGCGGCATTTTGCGGTCATGTTGAGCGGCGATACGGAGCAGCGTTGGACGGATCTTGCGTGAACCCCGAGGCAAAGGAGGCGCCGGCGCCGGCCGCCGCGAGTCCGGCCGGTGAAAGGCCGGCCGTGGCGGCTGGGGCACAACCCGCATCGCCGGAAAGCCCTAGCC
>JBAUNU010000476.1:0-1898 GCA_049579405.1 Methylocella sp. | reverse complement strand
ATTCTCTTTCGCGCCGCTCCTTGCCGCGAATTCTCCCCTCCCGAAGGTCGCGCGGCTCGCGGCTCTCGGCGCGGATAATTTCCGATTCGATCACGAGGTCGTTGGGTCCCCCGATCATCAAAAGATGTTCGACGTTGTCGCGTCGAATGATAACGAGCTGGCGCTGCCGGTCGAGGTAGAAGGCATCGACGGTCCCAAGCCGCGGCGGCCGGGCCCTTCCATTGCGTGGCAACCGAAGCCGGCGCCGGAAGATGGAGCGGAAAATAATGGACAGCAGAGCACCAACGGCGAGGAATGCGATCGCCGCGGCGGCAAAGGTGAGACTCTTGCTCGCGAAAAAACTTTCGTTCAGGCCCAGCATCCGGTGGCTCATTCGAAGAAAACAGCGGCGGAGGTTTGTCTAGTGTAGCATGTTCCAAACCACCCTGCCGGCGCAGACTAGCAAATAGTTAACGAAATTCATCGAAATTCATCAAAAAATTCGATTCGGGCAAGCTGCCACGCTACCGTCCGGGCGAGGAAAAATTGCCGGGACCTTCGGGGTGGGCAGGATCGGCGCCGAGACCCATCCGGCCGCGGGTGCCGGAATAACCATAGCGGAACCACTCCCATTCCTGAACAGAGCGGCCTTGCGCGATCCAGCCAGGAGGCGGACTTGGCGGCGGCCCGTATTCGTCATAAGAGGTTTGCGCAATGGCGCCGCCGGAAGCTAACATCGAGATGGTTGTGCTGGCGAGGAACTTGCCGAGTGATTGCATTGACTTCTCCATACCGGGCCGCTCGCCGCGGGACGATACCGCTCTTGCGATTTTACTTTCTAAACATCAACGCGCCAAAATAGTCGAAGTTCACCGGCAAGGCCCGGCTATTACATCAAGCTTAAGGCGGAAAATTGCGGCGAATGCGCGAAATACCGCGTCGAGCGAAGGTGTGTGGCAAGTTGTCCATCGGTTCAAACATAGTAACCTCGCTTGCATCAGGTGAAACTCTATGAGCGAGCAGCCCGCCGCCGTCCGCGAAACCGGACGCATTGGCAAACCCGTCTTGATCTTGGCTTTTGCCCCGCTTTTGGCGGGCGCCGTCGCGGCTTATTTGTTCTTGCCCAATGACGAAGGCACCACCCTCGTAATCTTGCTGCTTGCCCTCTTCGCGGTCGCCGGGTTTTGCGCTTCCTTCGCCTTTGCAATGGGCGTTCTTCAATTTGCCGGACAAACGTCGAGGAACGACGTCACCAAACTCATTTGCGACGGAAATACCGAAGCGCTGATCGTGACCGGCGCCGGCGGCAAGATCATTTACGCGAACGAAGCCTATTTGACCTTGGCGGGGGCACGCGGCCTCGCGGACCTGCCCGTGGTGGAGCGGCTCTTTTCGGGATCTCCGGAGATTTCCGAGGCCATCTACCGGCTCGCCCAAGCCGCGCGAGCGCACCAGCACGCCGCCGAGGAATTGCGTTTGTCTCCGCCGCTCGGCGGCGCCGGCGGGATCGGCTGGTACAAGATCAAGGTCAGGCCGCTGGCTTTGGCGAGCGCCAGGCGCGCCAGCCTGTGGTCTATCGCGGATGTAGCGCGCGAACGGGAAAAACACGAAACGGTTTTTCAGGAATTGCGGCAGGCCATCGATTTTTTAGACCACGCGCCAGCCGGATTTTTTTCTTGCGGCCGGAACGGAGACGTTTCTTACATCAACGCTACCCTTGCCGCCTGGCTCGGTTACGAGCCGGCGGAGGCGGGCACCTTAGGCCTCAAGCTGACCGACTTCGTTGCCGGCAGCGCCGCCGCGCTGGTCGCTTCGGCCGCCGGAAGCGCGGGCGAGGTCCGCACCGCGCAATTCGATATCGACCTGAAATGCCGCAATGGTCAAACCCTGCCCGCGCGGCTGCTCCACGGCGTCGCGTT
>JBAUNU010000475.1:0-3133 GCA_049579405.1 Methylocella sp. | reverse complement strand
CTTGTCGAGGCCGGCGATTTTATTCCCAGCGACGGCGACGTGATCGAAGGCATCGCCTCGATCGACGAATCGGCGATCACCGGCGAATCCGCGCCCGTCATCCGCGAGAGCGGCGGCGATCGTTCGGCCGTTACCGGCGGCACCAGGGTTCTCTCCGACTGGATCAAGGTGCGCATTACGGCGGCGCAGGGTTCGACCTTTCTCGATCGGATGATCGCGCTCGTCGAAGGCGCGGAACGGCAAAAAACGCCGAACGAAATCGCGCTCAATATTCTTCTCGCCGGTTTGACACTGATCTTCGTCTTCGCGGTCGCGACCATTCCGAGCTTTGCGAATTACGCCGGCGGCAAGGTCAGTGTCATCGTCCTCGTCGCGCTTTTCGTCACCCTCATTCCGACCACGATCGGCGCGCTCCTCTCGGCGATCGGGATCGCCGGGATGGACCGGCTCGTGCGATTCAATGTTCTCGCGATGTCGGGGCGCGCGGTCGAGGCGGCGGGCGACGTCGATACGCTGCTTCTCGACAAGACCGGCACGATCACGCTCGGCAACCGGCAAGCGGCGGAATTCATTCCGCTCCCCGGCGTGAGCGAAAAGGAACTCGCCGATGCGGCGCAACTCGCGTCTCTCTCGGATGAGACGCCGGAAGGCCGCTCAATCGTGGTGCTGGCAAAAGAGAAATACGGCATTCGCGGCCGCGACATGGGCGAACTCCAGGCAAAGTTCATTCCTTTTTCGGCGCACACCAGATTGAGCGGAATCGATACCGGCACGATGGTCATCCGCAAGGGCGCGGTGGACGCGATCGTGGCCTTCGTGCGTTCGGCCGCCGCCGTACCCGCGCAGGCGGCGGACGGCACCGTCGCGGTAACCCTTCCCTTTGTGCCCGACACGACAATTCATGCCCTGAACGCGGCCGCCGACCGTGTCGGCAAATCGGGAGGAACGCCGCTCGCCGTCGCGAAGGATGGCCGTTTGCTCGGCATTATCCACCTGAAGGATATCGTTAAGGGAGGCATCAGAGAGCGCTTCGGCGAGCTGCGCCGGATGGGCATCAGGACGGTGATGATCACCGGCGACAATCCCCTGACGGCGGCGGCGATCGCGGCCGAGGCGGGGGTCGATGATTTTCTCGCCCAGGCGACGCCGGAGACAAAACTGAAGCTCATTCGTGACGAACAGGCACAAGGCAAGCTCGTTGCCATGTGCGGCGACGGCACCAATGATGCGCCGGCTTTGGCGCAAGCCGATGTCGGCGTCGCCATGAACACCGGGACCATGGCCGCGCGCGAGGCGGGCAATATGGTCGACCTCGATAGCGATCCGACAAAGCTCATCGAGATCGTCGAAATCGGCAAGCAGCTCCTTATGACGCGCGGCGCGCTCACGACTTTTTCCATCGCCAACGATGTCGCAAAATATTTCGCGATCATCCCGGCGATGTTCGTCGCTTTCTATCCGCAGCTACAGAGCCTGAACGTCATGAACCTCACGACGCCGCAGAGCGCGATTCTTTCGGCGATTATCTTCAACGCTCTGATCATCGTCGCGCTCATTCCCCTGGCGCTGCGCGGGGTAGCCTACCGGCCGGTCGGCGCGGCAAGCATTTTGCGGCGCAATCTCCTTGTCTATGGCCTCGGTGGAATCATCGTTCCCTTCATCGGCATCAAGCTTATCGACCTTGTGGTCGGCGCGGCTGGCTTGGCTTGAAGACATACAACTGGCTTTAGGAAAACCAAAATGATCAAGCATGTGCGCCCGGCCATCATGTTGACCGTTCTGATGACGGCGCTGACCGGACTTGCCTATCCGCTCGCAATGACGGGCGTCGCTGGCCGCCTCTTCCCCTATCAAGCCAATGGCAGTCTGATCGAACGGGATGGAAAAATCATCGGATCAGAACTAATTGGGCAGAATTTCACGAGCGACGGCTATTTCCACGGACGGCCGTCCGCCACGACGGACACCGATCCAAACGATTCGGCCAAGACCGTGCCGGCGCCCTATAACGCGAGCAATTCGGGGGGCTCGAATTATGGTCCCACGTCGAAGGCTCTCGTCGACCGGGTGAAAGCCGATTCCGGTCCGCTGGCGGCGACCAATCCCTCCGCCAAGATTCCGGTCGATCTCGTCACCACCTCGGCAAGCGGCCTCGATCCCGATATTACGCCCGCCGCCGCTCTGTTCCAGATTCCATGGGTCGCGGCGGCGCGCAAGCTGCCGGAGGATCAACTCCGCCGCCTCGTCGAAGACAATACGACTGGGCGTCTTCTCGGCCTACTGGGCGAGCCCCACGTCAATGTGCTAAAACTCAACCTCGCGCTCGACAAGCTCGCCAAAAAGAGCTGACGCGGGCCATCACACTAGGCCGCTGAGCATGAGTACCGCGGGGCATGGAGAAACGCGATAACGCCGAACGGCGCCCTTCGCCCGACGCTCTCTTGCGGGAAGCGCACCAAGTCGAACAGGGGCGCCTAAAAATTTTTTTCGGCGCCGCGCCGGGCGTCGGCAAGACCTATGAAATGCTGACCACGGCCCGGGCAAAAAAGGCCGAGGGCGCCGATGTCGTCATTGGCATCGTCGAGACGCATGGCCGCAAGGAGACAGAGGCGCTTTTGCAGGGGCTCGAAATCGTCCCGCGCCGGACGATTTCCTACCGGGATCATGCGCTCAGCGAAATGGACCTCGACGCAATTCTCGCTAGGCGGCCAAGCGTCGTTCTGGTCGATGAGCTTGCGCATACGAATGCGCCGGAAAGCAGGCATCCCAAGCGCTACATGGATGTCGAGGAGCTGCTCGCCGCCGGGATCGACGTCTATACGACGCTCAACATCCAGCATGTCGAAAGCCTCAACGACATCGTCGCCGGAATCACCAATATCAGAGTCCGCGAGACCGTGCCCGATTCGATCGTCGATCGCGCCGACGACATCGAATTGGTCGACCTTACTCCCGAGGATCTGATCGCACGGCTGAACGAGGGCAAGGTGTATGTGCCGGATCAGGCGGAGCGTGCCATTAAGCATTTTTTTTCGCCCGGAAATCTGACCGCCCTGCGGGAGCTCGCGCTGCGTCGGACGGCGCAGAGGGTTGATGCCCAGATGATCGATTATATGCGCGCCCACCGCATCGA
>JBAUNU010000474.1:0-10382 GCA_049579405.1 Methylocella sp. | reverse complement strand
GCCTGTTTTGCGAGTTCGGCCTGTTTTGCGAGCTCTGCCTGTTTCGCAAGCTCGGCCCGTTTTGCGAGCTCTGCCTTCTTCGCGAGCTCGACCTGTTTTGCGAGCTCGGCCTTCTTCGCGAGCTCGGCCTTCGCGAGTTCGGCCTGTTTCGCAAGTTCGGCCTGTTTTGCGAGTTCGGCCTTCTTCGCGAGTTCGGCCTTCGCGAGCTCGGCCTGTTTCGCAAGTTCGGCCTGTTTCGCAAGTTCGGCCTTTTTCGCGAGTTCTGCCTCTGCCTGTTTTGCGAGCTCTGCCTTCGCCTCCTCCCGCGCCGGCCTTGCGAGCCCAGCGTCGATGTCGGGCGAGAGGCTCAGGGCTTTTTCGAAATCCTCCTCGGCCTTCGCCAAATTGCCCATCCTCTCGTAAAGCAAACCCCGGCCCGTGTAGGCCGCTACGAAATCCGGCAAAATCAGAATAGCCTTGTTGAAATCCTCCATCGCGCCGTTGGTGTTTTCCGATTCGCGCAAGGTATCGCCGCGGAAAGTGAGCGCTATGGGCGAGCGCGGATCGAGGCTTATGGCTTTGTCGAGATCGGCTAGTGATCCACGTAGATCTCCTTTCAGCCGCCGAATCCGGCCTCGATTTGCGTAGGCCAAGTAGAATGCAGGCTTCAGCCGAATGGCCTCGCCGCAATCGGCGATCGCTTTGTCGAGATTACCTTGGTCCAAATAAGTAAGAGCGCGATTGTTGTAGGCTTCCTCATCATTGGGGTTGAGCTCGATTGCCTTGTTGTGATCGGCCAGGGACCGTTCAAGGTCGCCTTGAAGCCGCCACGCCTCTCCGCGCCTTGTGTAAACGCCCGAGTTGTTTGGATCGAGACGGATCGCCTCATTGTAATCGGCGATAGCGCCTTTGAAATCAGCCTTGTCCATGCGGACTGCGGCGCGGTTAGTGTAACCCTTAAGTTCGTTCGGCGCGAGGCGCACGACCACGTCGAAATCGGAGATCGCGCGATCGAGTTGGCGCTTAGAATGATATGCCAGCCCGCGATTGATAAACGCCTTCGTGTATTTTGGATCGAGGGAAATCGCCTTGTCGAAATCGGCAATCGCGCGATCATACTCCTCTTTATTGAAGAGCGCCGAGCCCCTCGCGTTGTAGAGGTCAGGTGACCTTGGGTCGAGGCGAAGGGCTCGACTGAAATCGGCGATAGCCGCGTTATAACTCCCCTGTTTTTGGCGGACGATACCGCGGTTCTTGAACGCATCCACAAATTTGGGGTTTACGTTCAGAGCGCTGGTGAAATCCGCGATGGCATCGTCGAGGTCGCCCTTGCGCACCTTGGCTGCGCCTCGATGATTGTAGACCTCGGCGGGATTGATTCCTCCGGTCGGATGTTCGAGAAGCCACGTGCACGCCGGGATGCGCGCATCGGGATCGGCCCGCGCGTCGTTGCACGATTGTAGCTTGTCGGCCCCGGCGGTCTGCGTCCCGGCGGTTTGCGGGGGAAGCAGCGAGAAAAGCACGCCTGTGATCAAGAGAAGCGAGCGGCTAAGGCTGCGGTGTTTGACGAACATGTCCGTAAATCCGCGAGCGCTTTTGGTCACATTTCCGCGGCCGAAACGTCGAAAATCCATTGTGTACTGTTGTAGTTATACAACAGACTTTAATCAAAGAAATGTTATCGTACACCCCCTAAAGAGGGGGTGTGACATGCGAAACGCGGTTTCACGGCTTTTGCTGCTTTCCGGCCCGACAAGCTTGTTTGTTCTAGCCCATCCGGCCGAGGTGCACGCGCAAAGCGTGTTTTGCCCAAGCGTCACACCTCCCGGAATTACCTCTCTGCAAAACGGGGCGTGCACCAATGGCACGAACGGTGCCTTCTCCGGTGCCGCCCTTGCCAGTCAGGCCCTGAGCGAATTGTCGGAGACGACAACCCAAGAGACGACCAAGAACACGATCGATGCCGTTACCAAGCGGCGCGCGCAAGAAGAGCAGCGCTGTGCGGAGGGTTTTACGCGCGTGGAAGGAACCTGCCAGCCGATCCCCAAGCCCGTGCCCCAAGCTGCCGCCCCAGCCGTGTCACCGGCGCCCGCGCCGACCCCAGCCAAAGTCCATAAGCCGAGAGGAACGAAAGCAAAGGCCGCCGCGAGACGGCGGGAGCCGGCTCCGGCTCCGCCTCCGCCTTCTATGTTGATGCCCCTACCTATCACACCAGCGATCCTGCCTGCTCCAATCGAACCGGGTGCCCGGATTGGAACCTGGATCCAGGTCTATGGCGACTATGAAAAGCGCAACGCTGCTGGTCCTGCCGACCTTTTCGAAAGTTCAGGCGCCGCAATCGGCGTAGCCAATGTCGCCGTGGAAAGCCGGACCGGCACGGTCGGCTTCCTCGCTGGCGGGGATCTTACGTCCCGAGGCGTGATTTTTCCCAATGACGGACTGATAGTGGGCGTGACGGCAGGCTTCGTGTCATCTATACTCACTCTGAACACTACCAATCTCCAGTTCAACACTCCGACCCAACCGAGCCCCTTTGGCATTGGATCGAGCCGGACGACCGCGAATCTTTCGGGGCCGACGGCGGGTCTCTACGCGACGTACTTCAATGGCGGGTTTTCGACCGATGCCACCGTAAGGTTCGATCCCCAGAA
The DNA here is from genome assembly GCA_049579405.1 of Methylocella sp. Lineage (GTDB taxonomy): Bacteria > Pseudomonadota > Alphaproteobacteria > Rhizobiales > Beijerinckiaceae > Methylocapsa. The sequence continues at coordinate 7,752 of JBAUNU010000474.1, read as the reverse complement.
TGTCGACGAGACATTTAAGGGAGCGGACGCGTGCAGCTGCGGCCCACCCCCAATTCCGGTATCGGGCCACGGTTCGGTCCCATTGCTCAACGCGACCATTGCCGGCAACCTCAATTACAGGTTCAATGTTTACCCGAATTTCTGGATCGAGCCGACCGTCGGCGCCCAATATACCAACTCGAGCTATGGTTCGGGCGCCGCCCAGCTCGGTCTCGATGACGGCAATCTCGTAATGGTGCAAGGCGGCGCGCGGTTCGGCAGCTCGACCTTAATCGACAATCATATTCTCATGACAACGACGCTCACCGGCTTAGCGTACGACGATGTTCTGGTCGCGGGCGGCTTCATTCCAGCGGCCGCGTTTGAGGGGCAAAATCTGCTGGTGCAAGCTGATCAAGGCTTCGTGCGCGGACGCGGCATCCTCGCGTTGAACTTCGATTTTGGGCAGGGGATCAGCTCTTTTGTCCAAGGCGAGGTGCGCGGCGGAGCGCATCTTTTCGGCGCCGGAGGCAAGGCCGGCGTCCGCTACCAGTGGTGAAAGCGTGACCCTGGCGTCTCGCGCAAGCTGAGTGTGAGCTCGTTTTGCGCGGCGCGCGCTCGTTGTGCACATCCAGTTTCAGAAAAGCTGCTCTTGGTAAATTTGCCGCTGCCTTGATTGGCAGTGATTGCCTTTGACAACGAAGGCCGTCACTTATGTCAGGATAGAACAAACGGCAAATTGCCATTGCGCAACGATGCGCACCGGGCGGCCTATGGTTTTTTTCTACCGTGCAATTATCCTCGTAGCCGCGCTTTGCCTAGCCGCATCGAGGGCTTTGGCGGCGGAATGCCAGGGACGCGACCTTTTCCCCGCCCTTAAGTCGGAGGCTCCCGCGGCCTATGCCGCCATCGAGGCGGCGGCGAGCGCCATGCCCTTCCGGCATGGCAAGCTGTTTCGCCTGTCCCGCGCCGGGACCGAGCCGTCCTATGTTTTCGCCACATTGCACTTGTCCGACCCGCGCATCACCGCCTTTTCGCCTCGGCTGCGTGCCGCCCTCGCGGGTTCGAAAATCGTGGCTTTGGAATCGATCGAAATGGGAGCCGTTCTTCGTCAGGCAATCATGACGGATCGCCCCGCGTGGCGCCGCGCCACGGTTGCCCGCGAAAATCAAAAAGCGGACCGGTTGCTGGACAAGATGGATTTCGCGCAACTCGAAGCTCTCGCGGCCCGCAAAGGCGTGGCGCAGTCGGCCGTCCATACGTTCAAGCCGCCAGTGCTCGCCCTTATGCTCGACCTGCCTTCTTGCGCGGCGGGCTCGCCCGGAGCAAAGCCTTACGTTGACGAGCTCGTCGCCGGTATCGCGCGTGAGAACAAGATTGAGACTGTCGGACTTGAGACGATCATCGAGCAACTCGAGGTTCTGGACGGTCTGCCACGCGAAACCGCGCGCGCCCTCTTGATCTCGATCCTGCGCCAGGCGGAGCGCGGCGAGGATGTCATCGAGACAATGGTCGCGCGTTACGCGGAAGGCGACACCGGCGGTTTGCTCGCATGGTTGCGGGCGGCCGAACCCATTCCGGGCGTTGCCCATGCGCAGATTCCGCCGGCCTTCCTCGACCGGCTGATCACCGTGCGCACTCAGCGCATGCGCGACCGCGCGCTGCCCCTTTTGAAGCGAGGCGGCGCGTTCATCGCTGTCGGGGCGGCTCATTTGCCTGGAAAAGAAGGCCTTTTGTCGCTTTTCGAAAAGGACGGCTACAAAGTCGAAACCATCGAGTGACGAGGTCCAATGCGGCAAAATGCAAAGGGATGCGGCTTCCCGGCTGGCGGTTATGTTTCGGTTCGGCCAGGCCGAATGAGCCCGCCGCATCGCCTGCGCCGTCACTTTCGCAGCTAGAGCTTGACCGGTACGGGCGCCACGGAGCTCAGCCCCCAACGTGACCCAGCACACCCTTAAGAAAAGCCTCGGTGGCGAGCGTCGAGCGGACACTTTCGGTCGAGCCGTCCGGCCGGATCACCAGCACTAAATCGGCCTGTACAGATGGGTCGTGATGAATGTTCGCGGGGGTCGTGCGCGTGTCGATGATCACCCCGCCATATTCGCGGCGCCGAAGCATCTCCTGCACTGCCGACCAGATCGAGGGAAGCGACAACAAGCCCGCGATCAGATAGATAATTGGGATCGCCTTGCCCGGCGGGCTGCGTTTCTTCAGGGCTTGCGCCTCGGGAGATGTATCCTCCGTCACCTCCAAGTCCGCGCGTTCGTCGCCCGGTACCGTGTTGAGAGCCTGCTGGTCCAATTGGATGCGGACCTGTGTACCCTCCTGGGCCATGCCGGGGCGCGGCCCCCAGCCCGCGATACACACTCCCCATGCCGCCGCGAGCACTCCCCGGCGGCTGATCCGCGACGCCGCGGACGGTCTCGCAGCCATCACCACGCGCCCCCTCTGTTCGTGGCGCGCATTTTTCCGGAAGCCAGACTTGTTGTCAAGCTCGATGGCTCTCAGGCGAAGGAGGCTAAGGGCGTTCAAGGTATGCGCACAACCCGAACCCCTCATGCGCCGTTCCCATCAGCTCAGTGCAATGCCATCTCAGCAGGAGGCGGCGCCCGTCTCACTCGACCGCTCGGCCTGGACCGGCGGGCACGGAAGCGAGCCGTAGGAACAGAACACGCAACAATCGCCCGGCTTAGGCCGCAGCGTCGCGTCGCAGCCGGTGCATGTATAGAAAAACTGGCAGGCATCGGCCGGCATGGTCTCCGACTTCGCGGTGGCGCAATGCGGGCAGGTGATGACCGATTCACGGATCATGATTCTTCACTAAAGCATGTGGCCAATGTCGGAGGCTCCGGTCGGATAGGCAAATATTGTAGTTTTAAGATCATCTGCGGTGAGGTTATGACGAATTGCGAGGCCGAAGATGTTGATCACCTCCTCGGAATGTGGCCCGACCAGATGCGCGCCGAGAATCCGCCCCGTGTCGTTTTCAACAAGCGTTTTGTAACCGTACACAAGTTCGCCAACGCGCCGGGCCGTGTACCAGTCCGTTGCCTTGGCGGAATTCACGCGCAGCTTCGGTACTTGCTTGCGCGCTGCAGCTTCGGAAAGGCCAACAGCAGCGATCGGCGGCAGCGTGAAGGCGACGCTGGGGACGCCACGATAGTCCGCGCGATGACGGTTGCCTTCCAGAATATTGTCTGCGACGGTCTTGCCATCGTGGCTCGATACCGGGGTCAGCGGCGGCCCTTTGGCAGCCGCATCACCGCAAGCATAGATCGCCGGATTGGAGACGCTCTGCAAAAATTCGTTCAAGGCAATTTGCCCACATTCGACGGCGACTCCGGCCGCAGATAGGTTGAGCGCGTCAAGATCGGGAGCGCGGCCAGCGGCATGAACCACGAGATCGGCGTCAATCGTGAACTCTCGGCTCTTCCCACGGGTACGCACACGGAAGCCGTTGCCCGCGCGTTCGATTGCCTCGACAGCCGTGCCGGTCCGCACATCGATGCCGATTTCCAAGAACTTCTCCGTGAGCCAGCCCACGACCTCGGGGTCAAAGCGCGTAAGCATGCGCTCCGCTCTTTGCAGCACGGTCACCTTCGTACCCGCGCGCGTCGCGATGTGCGAGAACTCCGCAGCAATGTAACCACCGCCGACCATGACGATCCGGTCGGGCAGATGCTCGAGTTCCATGAATGCATCGCTGGTGATGGCGTGCTCCGCGCCGGGAAAGCCGAGCGGAACCGGGCGTGCGCCACTAGCAATTACGATGTTGCGGCCTTTGAGCGCGCGGCCTTCCACGAGGACCGTGTCCGGCCCACTGAAGCGAGCCATCCCGTGAAGGGCATCGATCCCCTGATTGGCAAAACTTTCCTCACGCTTTTTCGGTACGGGATCCGTGAAGGTCCGCTTGAAGGCGATCAGCTCTTTCCAGTTTACGTGCGTTTCACCAACGACGCCGCGCCGGTGCATCCGGCGCGTCCAATCGGCCGCTTCGGCCCCACTGACCAGCACTTTCTTGGGATCGCAGCCGCGCAGCGCACAGGTTCCGCCGAAGGGGCGATGGTCGATTACCGCCACCGACCGGCCCGCGCGCCGGACTCGTGCGGCGGTCATCTGCGCGGCGGTACCAGTGCCGATTACAATGACGTCGTAGCCGTCCATCTCTACCGTTCCCGATGTTGCTTGCGGTACAGGCCGAATGGGATCAACCCGATGCCAAAGATCAGCGGTCACGCATCGCGCTTCAGCTCTTGGGCGCGGATGGATAGCCCGCGTTCGTCGTCGCCTTCACGAGCGCATCCAGCTGCGCCTTGCTATCGTCGAAGGTCACCACGGCCGTCTTGTCCTCGGCCGACACCACGACGTTGGTTACGCCCGGCACGGCCTGGAGGCTCGCCTTTACCGTCCGGGGGCAGGCGGCGCAGGTCATATGCTGAACCGCGAGCGTGATTGTCTTCTCGGCGGCGAAAGCGGAAGCCGAAGCGATAAGGCCAAACCCGAAGGCGGCGGCGAAACGCAATTTGAACATGGGGATTCCTCTCAGGAGTTCAGCAGGAGCGGGGCAAAAAGGCCGAAAGCAATCGCACCGGCGACGAGGATCGTCGCCAGGACGAGACCCGACTTGACGATATGGTTCGGCAGCGGCCGGGCACAGGCTCCGTCCGCGCAGGCAATTTTTTTGCGGCGGTAAACCAGCCAATAGCCGTAGCCAAGGCAGGCAAGGGTCGCCGCGATGAAATAGGGCTGATAGGGAGCAAGCGCCGTGAGGTTGCCGATCCACGCCCCGCTGATGCCGAGGCTGAAGAGCACCAACGGCGCGATACAGCACGATGACGCCGCGATCGCCCCCAAAATGCCGCCGATTGCGGTGAGCCGCATCGCGGCGTCGCCGGGAGCCCTATCCGCCGCCTGATGCGATGGAGCCATCCCTATCGCCGGCTCATTGTGTTGCACGTTCATCATCGCTTTCTCGCTTTCTAGGATAAGTGATATAAGGTCTGTAGTTATTACGGGGTCAAGGGGCAAGGATCACAAACATGCGACCGCTGACCATCGGAACGCTCGCCAAGGCTTCGGGGGTCCATCTGGAGACGGTGCGCTATTATGAGCGCATCGGCCTGATGCCGAAACCTTCCCGAACCGCAAGCAATTACCGGAGTTTTGGGCCGGAGCATGTCGAGCGGCTGTCCTTTATCCGCCGCGCGCGCGAGATCGGTTTTTCCATCGGCGAGATCAAGGAGCTGCTCGCTCTCGCCGAACCGGGCCGGGCATCTTGCGCCGAGGTTCAAACCCTGACGGCCGTTCATCTCGACGAGGTCCGCGCCAAGATCGCCGATCTTCGCAGGCTGGAGGCTATTCTCGCCGGCGCCCTGGAGCGTTGTTTCGCGGGGACGCCCGCCTGTCCGGTGCTCGATATGCTCGCGTCGCCGCGGCCATCCTGAAGGTGTTGCCAATGTAGAGGTATCCGAGACCGCTGCAAACATGCCCATCGCCGCTCTCCATGCGTCATTTGCGAATCAACAGCTAAGGCTTCACACCGTCCGCCGGAAGCAGCAACCCCGCACGGAATGTACTGCATATTCGGACGGTTCGGGCCGCCGCCCTCAAGCGGCACCAATCGGCATTTTTCGCGCCGGGTCGCATGTCTTGCAGTGAACGCAATTTTGCACATTGATACGAAACGCGGATCGCTCTTTGCCGCCGCGTTGCCAGAGACCACTTCATAGACGGCGGCGGGCAATAGAGCCGCGCCGGGTCGCCATATCCGGGCAGTTACATATTTCCGCCAAGCCCCGCAAATGCTTGCGACTGACCGGGCGATCGCCTAAGCGAACACCTTGACCGCGAGGGACAGCTTTAGGTCGAGGGACAGCTTTAAGTATGGCGCAGGATCCTCTCCATAACGTCATTACCGTGAATCACGACAAGGTTTTGGTCGTCGATTGCGGCTCGCAGGTGACGCAATTGATCGCGCGCCGCGTCCGCGAGGCGTGCGTCTATTGCGAGATCGCGCCCGTCCAGGATGCCGAAAAGACATTCGCGGAGCTGGCGCCGAGAGCGGTGATTCTTTCCGGCGGTCCAGCTTCCGTCCATGATGAAGGCGCGCCCCGCATTCCGGACGCGCTCCTGGCCGCCGGAGTGCCGATCCTCGGCATCTGCTATGGACAGCAAGCGATGGCGGCGCAATTGGGCGGCAAGGTCGCGGCGGGGCATAAACGCGAATTCGGCCGCGCCGAGGTCGAGGTTTTGCAACAAAGCGCGCTGTTCGATGGGGTGTGGGAAAAAGGCAAGCGCTATCCGGTTTGGATGAGCCATGGCGACGCGGTGACCGAATTGCCGCCTGGGTTTTCTTGCATTGCCGCCTCGGAGAACGCGCCGTTGGCGGCGATCGCCGACGCGACGCGCGGCCTCTATGGCGTGCAGTTTCATCTCGAAGTCGCCCACACGCCGGACGGCGCGCGGCTGCTTGCGAATTTCGTCCAAAAGGTCGCGGGACTGCGCGCCGATTGGACCATGGGCGCCTTCCGGGCCGAGGCGATTGCCGCGATCCGCATGCAGGTTGGCGCTGGCCGTGTTTTGTGCGGCCTCTCGGGCGGTGTCGATTCGGCGGTCGCGGCGCTCTTGATCCATGAAGCGATCGGCGACCGCCTGACTTGTGTATTTGTCGACCACGGCCTGTTGCGCCTTGGCGAAGCGCAAGAGGTCGTGCGTTTGTTTCGCGGCCATTACAATATTCCACTCGTCCATGTCGAGGCGGGGGAACTATTTCTGGGCGCCTTGCACGGGATCCGGGACCCGGAGGAAAAACGCAAGATCATAGGGCGCCTGTTCATCGCGACATTCGAACGCGAGGCCAAAAAAATCGCCGCCGATGGCCGCGGATTGCCGGAGTTTTTGGGGCAGGGCACGCTCTATCCTGATGTTATCGAAAGCGTCTCGTTCCTTGGCGGGCCTTCGGTCACGATAAAATCCCATCATAATGTCGGCGGCCTTCCCGAGCGCATGAACATGAGACTCGTCGAACCCCTGCGCGAGCTGTTCAAGGACGAGGTGCGGGCGCTTGGCCGCGAACTGGGCCTGCCCGGAAGTTTTGTCAACCGGCATCCGTTTCCGGGGCCGGGGCTCGCGATCCGCTGCCCCGGTGCCGTCACCTCTGAAAAGCTCGATATTCTGCGGCGGGCGGATGCGATCTATCTCGACGAAATCCGCAAGGCGGGCCTTTACGGCAAGATTTGGCAGGCGTTCGCCGTGCTGTTGCCGGTGCAGACCGTCGGCGTGATGGGCGACGGTCGCACCTATGATTTCGTCTGCGCGCTGCGCGCGGTCACCTCGGCCGATGGCATGACCGCGGATTTTTTTGCCTTCGACATGGCATTTCTTGGCCGCGCCGCGACGCGGATCATCAACGAGGTCAAGGGCATCAACCGGGTCGTCTACGACGTGACGAGCAAGCCGCCAGGGACGATCGAGTGGGAGTGAGGTGGCATAGAGCTCTGTATGGAATTAGTATGGGAAAACCATCTGTTATCGTAACGAACGGTGTCGGTGGCGTCACCGCGAAGCGCTGCTCGGCTTAACTCCCACAACCTTTTGAAATACGTTGCGAAAAGGATGCGCATTCTCATAACCGACGTCCCGCGCCTTCAATGCCAAAGGCGTTCAGCTTCCAATCAGCGAAAAGGATCAAGGACATGCCTACGATCACCACGAAGGACGGTACCGAGATTTTTGGACTGGGGCGTGGGACAGCCCCTAGTGGTCAGCCATGGC
>JBAUNU010000473.1:0-2493 GCA_049579405.1 Methylocella sp. | reverse complement strand
GGCCACGCCTTGCAAAACCGCGCGCAGCTCCGGCGAGGCTTTTGCGGCGCCGAGCGCGTCCGGCCGAAGGCCTTGTGCAGCGAGCGCATCTTGCGGAACATAGACGCGATCGAGGTTGCGATAGTCGGCGCCGCAGTCTTGCAAATGATTGATAATCTGAAGCGCCGTGCAAAGCGCGTCCGATGCGGGCCAGGTGGACTCGCTCTCGCCATGCACATCTAGAACGAAGCGCCCGACCGGCGCCGCCGAATAGGCGCAATAGTCCATCAATTCGGACCAATTCGCGTAGCGATGTTTGACCGCATCCATCCGGAAGGCGCGCAGCAGATCGAGGGCATGACGCGGCGAGAGCTTTCGCCCGGCGAGAGCCACGCGCAGCGGCAGCGCGGCTTCGATGGCATCGCACTGCCCGGTCAATGTTGCCTCGAAAAGGTCGAGCCCGGCAAGCTTGGCGTCCGGCCCGAGCGAAGGACTGTCCGCGATGTCGTCGGCGCCGCGGGCGAAATGGTAATAGGCAAGAATTGTGGCGCGATGTTTTGGCGCGATGAGCACGGAGGCGACAGGAAAATTTTCTTGCCGGTGCGTTTTCGAAGGTTTCACCGGCAAGCCGGGGGTCATCGCAGTTGCCCATCGCCGCGAAACCACGCCAAGGCCTCGTTGAGCGCTTCGGGGTAGGGCCGCGCCTTGTAGCCGAGGTCGCATTCGGCCTTCGTGGAACTATAGAACATCCGGTGCTTCGACATGCGCAATCCGTCGATGGTCAGGAAAGGCTCGCGCTGCGTCACATGTGCCATGGCTTCCGCCGCGAACGCAAAGGGATAAACGAGCGGGCGCGGCAGCCGCAGTCTGGGGGGGCGGCGGCCGCACATGACCGCGATCTCGGCGAGCAATTCTGCGAGCATCACGTTTTGGCCGCCGAGGATATAATGTGCGCCAGGCTTTGCGTGCCGCAGGGCGGCGAGATGGCCGTTCGCGACGTCGTCGACATGCACGAGATTGAGCCCGGTGTCGACGAAACCCGGAATGCGGCCGGATGCCGCCTCGACGATGATCCGCCCGGTCGGCGTCGGCTTGTGGTCGCGCGGGCCGATCGGCGCCGTCGGATGCACGATAACGGCCGGCAAATGATCGCGCGCGATCATCGTTTCGACGACCTGCTCCGCGGCGACCTTGCTTTGCTTATAAGCCCCGATCGCGCAGGATTCGTTGAGCCGCATCGTCTCGTCGGCCTGGCCGCCATCCGCCGCGCACGCGATGGTCGCCACGCTGCTCGTATAGACGATACGCTCCACGTCCGCCGCCAGCGCCGTTTGCATGAGAAGCCTGGTCCCCTCCCGGTTGGTCCACAAAATTTCCTGCGGGTTGGGGGCCCAAAGGCGGTAGTCGGCGGCGACATGGAACAGAAAACGCGCGCCCGCCATGGCCCGCGCGAGCGAGGCCGCGTCGCACATGTCGCCTTCCACGATTTCGACGTCGAGACCGGCGAGATTTGTTCGCTTGCTGGTTGGCCGCAGCAAGGCGCGGACGCGATAGCCGGAGCGAATCAGGGCATGCGCCACGGCGGACCCGACGAAGCCCGAAGCTCCCGTGACCAGAACCTTGTCCCCTGCCACGCCGCCGAACCTCCGCTCAAATTTCCAAAACCCGATTACGCGTCGCGCCGGGCCGGTACTATCATCTAATCATGGGGCCTCGGCAATCCGCTTGTTATTACAAATCATTCGGATTTCACACGATCAATTTGCCGCCGCCGAAGTGGACGCAATCGCGGCCGGGGTACGGATGATTTCGAGTTCCCAAACAAAAGATCTGCTATAGTTGGGCAAATGAAGTACGCCCCGCCTCCATGACGAAATCAGCTCCTCCCGGGCAGACGCCATCACCGCGCGCGCTTTTGCAGCTCGCGCCATACCTTTTGCGCTATAAGCCGCGCATTGCCGCAGCGTTGCTCGCGGTGACGGTGGCGGCGGCGGCGACCTTGGCGGTGCCGCTGGCAATCCGGCGGATGATCGATTTCGGCTTTTCGGCCGCAAGCGCGGGCTTGATCAACTCTTATTTTCTTGCCCTCATCGGCGTCGCCGCGGTTTTGGCGCTGGCTTCCGGATCGCGGTTCTATTTCGTAACGACGCTCGGCGAACGTGTCGTGGCCGACCTCAGGGCGGATGTGTTCAAACATCTTTGCCGTCTCGACGCGGCCTTTTTCGACACCGCGCGAACCGGCGAGCTCATGTCCAGGCTCACCGCCGACACGACCCAGATGAAGTCCGCCTTCGGTTCCACGGCCGCGGTCGCGCTGCGTAATCTCTTTCTGTTCGTCGGCGCGGTCGCGATGATGGTTTATACGAGCCCAAAACTTTCCGCCGCCGTTCTGATTGCTATTCCCGTTATCGTCCTGCCGCTTGTCGCCTCGGGCCGCCTCGTCCGCAAGCGGTCCCGCACGGCGCAGGATACGCTCGCCGAGGCGAGTGCCTATGCCGCCGAAAACCTCGCCGC
>JBAUNU010000472.1:0-2622 GCA_049579405.1 Methylocella sp. | reverse complement strand
CATGAAACCAATCGCTTTTCTTACAATGCCGTTGCTGCTCGCCAGTCACGCCGCGTTCGCTGGAACGATCGATGGCAATGGGGCGTTGGCGCTCGCCGCTCTCGTAGCAGAACATTCGCCAAGCGTTAAGGCCAGTGACAAGACTGTGCTAGCGAAATTCCTCAATGGTCAGACCAACGTGGCTCATCCCCCCAACATGAAAATCACGGTTGCGGCCGGCGCGGTCACCTGCCGGGCGAGCGATGTGGACATCACCCAGCATAGCTGCGATCTGACGTTTGCAGCGAAAAAAGTCACCATGCAAGGCAGACGGGCGCACGAACTCTACGCGACTCTCGCCGAGGCGGGCGTCCCGCCGGACGGCGCCGCGGGCTCGATCTTCGAGGCGGTGTCCAATCTCGATTGCACAATCGACCCCGGCGCGGTGAAGCAAAAGGCCGGCGACGGCGCACATTGCACGTTTGACCCGGCGAAGTGACGGTACTAGCGTTCGCGGCGCAACCTAATTCTGGAAGTCTGACTTTACGAGTCGTGGAGACGGAACGCCGATTACCTCAGGCGCTGCTCCAAATGGCGGGTGAGCAACAATCGACGGAGGCTTCCGGCAAGAAGAGAGATTTCGAGCCCCGTTGTTCACCCGCCGATCACGGTGGTGATGACCTCGCCGCCGCGCGCGATTGTCAATTTCCAATAGTTGCGCTGCGCGCTCGCCGCCGCTTCGAGTTCCCGCGTGGTGCCGATTGCCCTGTCGTTGACGGACATGATGACATCGCCTTTTTGAAAATTGACCATCGCCGCCCGCGAGCCATCCTCGACATCGCTGACGACAACGCCCTCGCTCACGCCGTGGAGGGATAATTCTTCCAAAACCGCCGGCGACAGATTGATCACGGTCATGCCGGCGAAGGGGGAGGAGCCGTTGAGCTTGACAGGGTCGCGGGCCGGAATTTCCGGGGCCGAAGTTAGTTTCACCGAGACATTGCTCTGTTTACCGTTACGAATGAGGGTAAGGGACGCGGCGCCGCCGAGCGGTTTCGTGGCCATCCGGTAGCCGAGGCCCTCGGGATCGTCGACGCTCTGGCCGTCGATGGCGGTGATGAGATCGCCGCGTCGCAACCCCGCCTCGGCGGCCGGACCGCCGGGGGAGAGATCGGCGACGAGCGCGCCCGACGGCCGGTCGAGGCCAAGCGAATCGGCGATTTCCCTCGACACGGCCTGCAGGCTCGCGCCGAGCCAGGGGCGCCGCACCGCCTGGCCTCCGCCCTTGGCGGCGGCGATCACGATTTTCACCATATTGACCGGGATTGCGAAACCGATCCCGATCGAACTTCCGGTTTGCGAAAAGATCGCGGAATTGATGCCGACGAGCTTTGCCCGCATATCAACGAGGGCGCCGCCAGAATTGCCCGGATTGATCGCGGCGTCGGTTTGAATAAAAAATCCGTAATCGGATATGCCAACCTGGGTGCGCGCCAGCGCCGAGACGATTCCCTGGGTCACCGTCTGCCCGACCCCGAATGGATTGCCAATGGCCAGCACGATGTCGCCGACTTCGAGCGCGTCGGAATCGCCCAATTGCATCACCGGAAAGTTTTCGCCCCCCTTCAAGCGCAAGACCACGAGATCGGTGCGCTGATCGCGCAGCACGATACCGGCATCGAATTCGCGTCTATCGGCCAGCGCGACTCTCACGTCCGTCATGCCTTCGATGACGTGATAATTGGTGACGACGAGGCCCGATGCATCGATGAGGACGCCGGAGCCAAGCGAGCGCGCGGTCGGGCCGCCTGGCCTGGAATTGCCGCCCTCGCCGAAGAAATGGCGGAAAATCGGATCGTCGAAGAGGGGATTGCGCGGCCGCTTATCCGTCCGGGAGGCATAGACATTGACGACCGCGGGTTGCGCCTTCTTGACCACTGGCGCGAAGGACAAAAAAATGTAGCTTTGCGTCTGAGGCGTCTGCCGCGGCGGCTCGGCGCTCGCGGTACCGGCAACGAGGACCAGTCCCAGAAGCAAGGCGGTCAAGGCCCGGAGCAAACCAGGCGGGGGCGTGTTCATGGATCGCTCCAAACCAGCGGACCTGGCCCCGTACCGGATTTAAGCGAGAACCGGTTCGCGTCAAGGCAGCGCGCCACGCGCCCGCGCCGGGCCCGCGAACGATCCCTAAGCCGCCGCGTCTTTTTCGCCGCCCCCCACCGGACCCGCATCCAGGCCCTTGGCATCGACATTGCGGTCGACGAATTCGATGACCGCCATGGCGGCATTATCGCCAGGGCGGAATCCCGCCTTCAAGACTCGCGTGTAGCCGCCATGCCGGTCCTTGTAGCGCGGCGCGAGAACGGCGAAAAGCTTGCCGACGAGGGGGGCATCCTTGATTTGAGCGATCGCCTGCCGTCGCGCATGCAGATCGCCGCGCTTGCCGAGCGTGACCAGCTTCTCGACGATCGGGCGCAAATCCTTTGCCTTCGGCAGCGTGGTGACGATCTGCTCGTGCTTGATCAACGCTTGGCACATATTGGAAAACATCGCCTTGCGATGTTCATGGGTACGGCCGAAGCGGCGCTTGGCGTGTCCGTGATACACGGCGTTCTCCATTATTTTAACGGCCGCCGTGCCAAGGTA
>JBAUNU010000471.1:0-7885 GCA_049579405.1 Methylocella sp. | reverse complement strand
CGCCGCGACCGCGGCAACTCGCCAATACGACAGTTTTCGCCGCAAAATGCGGCGCTCGGCAAGGTAATCGGCGAACAGAGGGGCAGCCATCGCACTTCAGGGGTTCGGTTTCGGCCAGCCGGCCGGTCCGCGCCGGCGGCTCGCAATCAAGCCGTCATCAAAGCAGATTTGTGGCGATTGGACAACAGCCGCGGCGGCAATTGGCGCGCTCGATCATGCCCGGCGCCGATTTTCGCTTTTCTGGCGGCCGGCGCAAAGGCGAGAGCAGACGCAACGCCGTGAGGGGCTATCGGCATTAATGGGGAGACGAGGCTTGGACAAGGTTCGCGCAAGCCCATAGAACTATTTGGTTCGTGCCGGGACGCCCCTCGGAAGAAGTTGTGATCCCGGCGTGTGCCGCATGCCGGCGACAGGGAAGTGGAAAGTCTAGCTATTTGGACGTCTCGCTTATCGAGACTGCGGGGTGATGTGTTGGCTATTTTCAAGGAAACTTTCGACAAATCCCTGGTCTTTTGGCCGTGGGCGGATAGAATTCTGATACTACTATCCTTCATTATAGTAGTGGTTCGGATATACGGGCAACCGCCAGAGTTATTTATGATAGGCTTGGCGTTCCCGCTATTTCTTCTTATCCTTATTTTTCGCAGCCCCCTTCTGGCGGGGCCGCCGCCGCCGGTGTCGGGCATCATCGGACTGGTAATAAGCTATCCAGCTTTGTCTTTTCTTGAGTTTCATAGAACTGTATCTGGTTATTACGGAGTTATCTGTGTATATGCCGTTATTTTTTATATAGTAATTCTAGCATGGGCGCTTTATACGATTAGACGAAGCTTTGCAATTTTTCCTTCGGCGCGCTTGCTTGTGACGGGGGGCCCTTACAACATCGTGCGACACCCGATTTATTCCGCATATTTGCACTTGGCGATCTGCGTCGCGGTGCTCGCGCCGACCCTTCATAACATCATCGTAACCGCTCTATTCGGCCTCGGTCTCTTTCTGAGGGCCAAATGCGAGGAGGATCTGCTTGTCCGCGCCGGGGGATACGGCACTTTTCGTAACCGGGTGAACAATTTTTTTTTCAGCGCGGGGCTTTCGGCTCCCGCCGGCCTGGCCGCCGCCGCCGTTTGGTTCGGGCGGCTATGACAAGTCTCATCGTCGAGACGTCCTTCGTCCTGCGCCGTCCGGCGGATGCGGATAACGCGAATGGTAACCGGGTATTTCACAAAGTTCGTCGCTGCGACGGGGATCTTCGTCTGGCTGGCGATCATGCTCGCCGGGCTGGCGGTCGAGCGCCTTCGCCCGGCCGAGAAAGGACAGCCGCGCTCGAACATCGTCCTAAATCTCGTCTATTCGATCGTCCGCTTCGGGGCGATTTTCGCTGGAACGCCGATTGCCGCGGCGGCGTCGGCCGTCGCAGTCGCTGCGCTTGGTGGCGGCGTTATCGTGCTCCCCGGCGCGGGCTGGGGCCTATTCTGGGCGATCCCGCTCTATCTGCTCGCGACGGATCTTGCCGAATATCTCTTTCATCGCGCGCAGCATGCCTGGCCGTTCCTCTGGGTGATGCACTCATTGCATCACAGCGATACCGCGCTTAACATAACGACGACGACGCGCCACTTCTGGATCGAAGTGGCGATCAAGTTGCTGTTCGTCTACCCATTCGTCGGCCTGCTCCTGAGCCCGAGCCCGATGGTCCTCGTCGCGTATGCTATCGCGGGGCACTGGAATTTCGTGGTGCACATGAACATCCGGGCGTCATTCGGCCGGTTCTGGCCGATGCTCAACAGCCCGCAATATCATCGCATCCACCACGCGGCAGACCTCGTTTACGCAAACCGCAATTTCGCCGCGCTGTTTCCGGTCTATGACGTGATCTTTGGGACTTACCATCGGCCGGAGAAGGACGAATATCCTGCATCCGGCCTCGAAAGTGGCGAAGCACCCTCGGGCCTTCTCGAGGCGATTGCGTGGCCGCTTCGGCGATATTTGCGAACTCGCCCGGTCCCGGATGCATCGATGTGATCCGGCTAACACTGCCATGTACGCCGCATACTTGGAAAACCTGCGGCGCGCCCATTTTCTAGCGGCGCGGCCATTTTAAAGGGGTCGGAGCCTGTCTCGAAAGCCACGGTCCCATCTCAGCCCTCATCTGAGGAGGCTGAAAGGCCGTCTCGAAGGACGGGGGCGCCTCGTGAGCAGTGCGCGGCGCATCCTTCGAGATGCCACTTGGTGGCTCCTCGGGATGAGGGCGAGGCTTTTGAGTCAGACTCTCTATGAAAAAAAAAACGGCTAAAGCCTCTTCACGCCTGAATACATAGGTTTAAATCCAAAAGTTACAATAAACATAAAGTTTACCAATGACACGGTTAGTGCGCGTTAACATAAATGTTTATGAGAGTTGCTGCGTACTTTTCAATTTCCGTCTGTTTATTATCGCCTCATTCCAGCAACACCCGGGCAACCTGGACTGGAATCTTTAGGCAACCCAGAATTCAGGAGTTTCAAGCATGCGTAATTTGTTCCATCGCTTTATCAACGATCAAGCCGGCGTCACCGCCATCGAATATGGCCTCATCGCCGCTTTGATCGCCGTCGTCATCATTGGCGCCGTGACCAAGGTCGGCACCAGTCTTAGCGCCCTATTCACCACGATTTCTGCTGATTTAGCGGCGTGATCACTGCCGACACCAAACTCTCCAAAAGATTCACGCAGGTCGCCAACGCTTTGACCTGAACATGCTCGCGGCGCCTGTCCGGCGCCCGGAGTTTGGCAGACGCCAAAACACGGGCGTCCGGCGGGGCGTAAGCTCGGCTGGCTCGTAAACAACTCGTAAACAACTCGTAAACAAGGAGTGAGTAATGCGTAATTTGTTCCATCGCTTTATCGCCGATCAATCCGGCGTCACGGCCATCGAATATGGCCTCATCGCCGCTCTGATCGCCGTCGCCATCGTCGTCGCCGTGACCTCGGTCGGCACCAGCCTCTCCGCCCTATTTACCACGATTTCTGCCGATTTAGCGGCGTGATCACTGCCGACACCAACTCTCCAAATGATTCTCGCAGGTCGCCAACGCTTTGAACCTGAAGATGCTGGCGGCGCCTGTCTGGCACCCGGGTTTTGGCAGACGCCAAAACACGGGCGTCCGGCGGGGCGGGAACGAGGAGCGATTCATGTGTCATTTGTTGCACCGCTTTATTGACGATCAATTTGGCGTCAGGCCATCGAATACGGACTCATCACCGGTTTGATCGTGATCGGCATCGTCTCGTCGTGACCGTAATCGGCACGAATCTTTCGGCCACATTCTTCGGGCCTGTTGCCGGCGGTTTGACTTAATTATATCGATGAGAAAGATCATGCTTGAAGCCGCGACGCTTTTATTTTTCCCGGCCCTGATGGTCTTCGCCGCCATTTCCGACCTCTTGACGCTGACGATTTCGAATCGCATCACGATCGCGCTCGCCATCCTGTTCATTGCCATGGCATTCGCCTGCGGCATCTCCGCGACCGAAATTTTGTGGCATCTCGCCTGTGGCGCGGCGATGCTCATTTTTTCGTTCGGCTTGTTCGCGCGCGGCTGGATCGGCGGCGGCGACGCCAAGCTCGCCGCGGCGACCGCGATCTGGCTTGGTTTCGATCATCTCGGCGATTACGCGCTTTCCGCCAGCGCTCTCGGCGGACTGTTGACCCTCTCGATCATCGGGTTTCGAAAATGGCCCTTGCCGGGCGTTCTCTTGGCACGCCAATGGGTCGCCCGCCTGCATGAGCCCGGCACCGGCATCCCTTATGGCATCGCCCTCGCGAGCGCCGGTCTCGTTCTTTATCCGGAAACCGCGATCTGGCTCGCCGCCGCCGCCGCTATCCATTAAACTCGGAGGGAGTTGCCTCGATGCCGATAGAGTGGGCCATCATCCTGGTGGTCGCTGTCTCCGATGCCATCCTTCTAGCGGAAACGTCCTTTCGCCTGGAAGCCTCCCCGGAACTGGCGATCCTCGGCATGGGGATCCTTTTGGCCGTGCCGTTTGTGTATTGCCGCTGGAGACCCATCCCGAGATTAGCCCATCTCGCCCGCACCGGCCTCGCGCTGCTGCTGTTCAGCAATGCCGTTTCAATTCTGAGTTTCATCCTCACCGGTAGTCTGCCCTTGCCCAGATGGGACGAGGCACTGGCAACAGCCGATCACGCGCTCGGCCTGAATTGGCTTGATATGTACCAGTGGCTCACCCGTCACCCTGTGATCGAAGCCAGCGCCCACGTAGTCTACATGAGCCTTGGCCCGGAGATGCTGATCTTGCTCATCGCCCTCGAACTGCTCGGCCACCACAACCAGGCAAGAGCATTTTTACTCTGGATCATCGTTTCAACGATCGCCGCGTTAGGTATCGCGGCACTCATCCCTGCCGCGGGCGCTTTTGTTTACTACCACCTCCCCGTAGCCTCCACCACCGGTTACGTTTCCCAATGGGCCGGCCTGCGTGATGGCACCTTACGCACCATCAACCCGTTCGACAATCAGGGCCTGGTGGTCTTTCCTTCCTTCCACACCGTCCTCGCCGTGCTATGTGCCTGCGCCGCAACGCCGTTGCGCATCCTCCGATACCCATTGCTGGCTTTAAATCTGCTCGTCATCCTGTCCTCTCCCGCCATGGGAGGGCACTATTTCGCCGATATCATCGCCGGCATTATTTTGGCCGCTTTGACCATAAGCCTGCCGGGGCACCTCTTCAGTGGCACCTGGCGATTGACGAAAAATATGCGCCCCGGGGACGCGCCCGTCTTCGCTTCGAAATGAAGCGCGGCGAAGCGATCAGCAAAAGCGACTGCCTCGCGGAAACAACGTCCGCGGGCGGACCTGCGCAAGCGCCTCCCGCTCAAGCGTTGCCACGATGCGCCGGCACGATACATCCGGCTCCATTCGGATTTGCTGGGCTTTTTGCCACTCTGGCATGGTAAATGCTTGCCTGCTCGTGGCACACCGGTCGCCGCGGCTCGCCGCGCTGCTCGGGCGCTTCGGCCCCGCGGCCCTTTCTTGGCCGCTGGTTCCGTCCTCGCGATTTGTTCGATACAAGACCATCCGAGAAAGGCCACGTGCCGCCAACCATGCTGAAGACCGCAGGCGACAAGGAGCGCGGGCCAATGCCGGAGCCGCGATGTTTTGATGAAATGACCTTGGCGGACGGCGCGATCCGGCCCGTGTATGGCAAGATCGCGAGCTGGCTCGCGGCGACGCCGGCCGCGCTTCTCGCCGCGCGCCGCTCGCAAGCGGAGCTGTTGTTTCGCCGGATCGGCATCACCTTCGCGATCTATGGCGAGGGCGAACAAGACGGAGCCGAGCGCTTAATCCCTTTCGATATCATTCCCCGCATGATGCTGCGCTCGGAATGGACCCTTCTCGAAGCCGGCCTTGTGCAACGGGTGAAAGCCCTCAACCTGTTCCTTGCCGATATCTATGGCGCGCAGGAGATCGTCAAGGCCGGGCGCATCCCGGCCGGTCTTGTCGCGCGCAGCGCCGAATTCCGGCCGGAAATGGCGGGCTTCCGGGCGCCGCACGAGATTTACATCCATATCGCCGGCATCGATGTCGTGCGTACTGGCGAAGACGATTTTTACGTGCTCGAGGACAACGTGCGCACCCCGTCGGGGGTCTCCTATATGCTGGAGAATCGCGAGGTCATGATGCGCCTCGCGCCCGACCTTTTCGCCGCGCATCGCGTCGCACCGGTCGAAAATTATCCAGATGCCCTGCTCGCCGCTTTGCGTTCCGTGGCTCCATCGGCAGCAGCAGCGGAGCCAACGATCGTGGTGTTGACGCCCGGCCGGTTCAACGCGGCCTACTACGAACATTCCTTCCTGGCCGATAAGCTTGGCGTCGAACTCGTCGAAGGCCGCGACCTGCTCGTCGAGGACGATGTCGTCTATATGCGCACCACGGAGGGCGCGAAAAGAGTCGATGTCATCTACCGGCGGATCGACGACGGTTTCCTCGATCCGCGCGCGTTCAGACCGGAGTCGATCATTGGCGCCGCCGGCCTGATGGGCGCCTACCGGGCCGGCAATGTGACCATCGCCAATGCCGTCGGCACGGGCATCGCCGATGACAAGGCGATCTATACCTATGTGCCGGAGATTATCGAATTTTATCTCGGCGAAACCGCGATTTTGAACAATGTGCCGACATGGCGTTGCCGCGAGCCCGGCGCTTTGCGTTATGTGCGGGAACATCTCGCCGAGCTCGTCGTGAAGGAAGTCAATGGCTCGGGCGGCTACGGCATGCTTGTCGGGCCGCATGCTTCGAAGTCCGAACGCGAGGTTTTCGCGGCGAAACTCGCCCGCGATCCTGATAATTTCATTGCTCAACCAACGCTCGCGCTCTCCACGACCCCGGCTTTTTTCGACGCCGGCATCGCGCCGCGTCATGTCGATTTGCGGCCCTTCGTTCTGACCGGCGCGAACGGCATCAGGGTCGTCCCGGGCGGATTGACAAGAGTGGCCTTGAAGGAGAACTCGCTCGTCGTCAATTCGAGCCAGGGCGGCGGCACCAAGGATACTTGGATTGTCGAGGATTCGATCTTCGACGAAAGCCTCCCGTCACAAAGCCAAAGCCAAAGCCAAAGCCAGTCGACATGATTTTGCACCGCCCAAGGCCTGAAACAAGGAGGTCCGGAGAAGGGCGTTGCCGCGAAGCTGGCCGCGGGTTCGGCCATACCGGCTTGATGGAGGGGCGAAGGGAAGTTGCCTTAGGCGAATCGTGATAAAATGGCTTTGTTTCCGCATGATTCTCATCGCGAAACCGAGTTCCATTTTCGCATAATCATGCTTTAGAGGCAGGCAATGCTTTCCCGCACGGCGGACAATCTCTACTGGCTCGCGCGCTATGTGGAGCGCGCCGATTTCCTCGCCCGCATCATCAAGGCGGCGCAACGCCTCGCCACCCTGCCCGCGAGCTATTCCGGGACCGGCACCGAATGGGACAGCGCGCTCGAATCTTCGGGCGCGGCGCAGGGTTTCCGGGCCGTGCGCGGCGATGCCGAGGAGGCCAGCGTCGTCGATTACCTCACCTTCGCGCCGGACAATCCTTCCTCGATCCGCAATTGCATCAAGTTCGCCCGGGCCAACGCGCGAGCGGTGCGCACCGCGCTGACCGCCGAAATGTGGGATGCGATTAACGGCGCCTGGATCGAGCTCGGGCGTTTCGAAGCCAGCAACAACGGGGCCAGCCGCCACGGCCGCGAGGCACTGTCGCATTTCTTCGAATTCGTCCAAAAGACATCGCTCGACTACGACGGCTCCGTCGACCGCACCATGTTGCGCAACGACGCCTATTGGTTCTCGCGCGTCGGCCTTTATATCGAGCGGGCGGACAACACCGCCCGTATCCTCGACGTGAAATATCACGTGCTTTTACCGGAAAACGAGTCGGTCGGCGGATCGCTCGATTATTTCCAATGGACCGCGATCCTGCGAGCGGTCTCCTCGCTCACCGCCTATCATTGGGTCTTTCGCGAGAGCGTAAAGCCATGGCTGATCGCCGATCTTCTGATCCTCAAAAAGGAAATGCCGCGCTCACTGATTGCCTGCTACGACAATATCGTCCATCTCCTCGACGCGATCGGCGATGCCTATGGCCGCGCCGGCGCGTCGCAAAAACAGGCGCATGAGGTGATGACGCGGCTCGCGAATGCGACGACGAAGGAAATCTTTAAGACCGGCCTGCATGAATTCATCACGGCGTTCATCGAGGACAACGACCGTCTCGGGCAAACGATCAACGGCCAATATCTTTTGCATTGAAGTCTTTTGCTAATTTGTCTTGTGCAAGAGACCGCCGTTGCATTGCGGCGAAGCCGGCGAGCAATATATCGAATAATAACAGGGAACAATAT
>JBAUNU010000470.1:0-2940 GCA_049579405.1 Methylocella sp. | reverse complement strand
TCCAACGCCTTCCATGCTTCATCCGACAGCCAGAATAAACTCCTTGCCATGCCTCTGCCTCCAGCGACTCAAATCATGGCAAAAATATATCATGGAATCAATGCTCTGTATGGGTTCTCAACCTAGTGCCCGCCAATTCTGCAACTCGTGTTATTATGGCAACAGGCCCAATAAGTCCGTCATGCTTCCCCCAAAACCTCTGTGGACTTGGCCTATTGTCCACGAACATAAGGGGTCGAAGCGGGAGGGCGCAACCATCGGACTCGGAGATTGGCGCTGCCAAGAACGGACATTCTTAACCGCGAATCGACGGTGAGAACCGAGGAGTCCGTGGCTAAAATTCGGCTCGATTAGCGGTTACCGCGTCTTCATTCCATTCCAGGCCGACGCCAGGCGCGTCGGGAATGTGCAGCATACCATCGACGACTTTATATGGCTGTTGCAAAACAGGATCGGCCCAGTCCTGCCATTCGAGCCAATGCGCTGTCTCCGTGACGCGCATAACGTGAGCGGCGACCTCGGGGTAAAGGTGAGTAGAGATAGGAATGCCCGCTGCTCCGGCGATCGAGGCCGCCCTGAGCCAGCCGGTGACGCCACCGATGCGCATGAAGTCCGGCATCACTAAATCGCACGATTTCATCTGAAGCGCCCGATAAAGATCGCGGGCTCCATAGAAATTCTCGCCAATTTGAATCGGCGTCTTCAATTCGGCAGCGAGCTGCGCGAATCCCGCAAAATTGTCGTAAACGATCGGCTCCTCAATCCAATCGAGAGCCAAATCATCGATCATGTGGCAGCGCTGCAATGCTTCGGCGAGATTGAGACCCTGGTTGAAATCGACCATCAAATGAAACTCATCGCCGACCGAGGCGCGAACGGCATTAATGGTTGTGAGATCATCCTGTGCAATCTCTCGCCCAAGCCGAAGTTTGAGCCCGGTGAAACCTCCCTCATCCCGCAGTTCCATCGCCTCCGCGGCGACCAACTCCGGATCCCTGAGCCAAAGCCCATTGCTGTTGTAGGCCTTCACGGGTCCGACAGTGCCCCCAAGAAGCACGCAGAGCGGGAGGCCAGCCGCTTTTGCCAGCGCGTCCCAAGCTGCCATATCGAGCCCCGACACCGCGATAATGGCCAAGCCCTGATAGCCCACGAAATGAAGAGACTTGCTCGCACGTTCATGCAGTTCGGCCGGCGCTACTTGACGGCCCTTGAGCATATCGCCAAAATCATGAAGCGCCGGGATCAGATATCGCATCGCCTTGGCGGTGTATGGCTCGAGGTAGCTTCGCCCGACGATGCCTTCCTCCGTCAAAAGGTCTATTAAAATCATCGGCCAATCGGGGAGGGTCGCTATGCGTGCGACAACAGGGCGTTTCAACTTGAGCAGCACTGCTCGCGCCCGGACCGATCGGAGCGTCAACGATTCAAGTCGCATTGCAGGCAATTCACTTGAGCGTTCTTAAGAGATCATGGGAGCGGCTATTTGTTGGGATCCTCGGCATACTGGGCGACGCCGAGACCAAACGACCAATTCTCCCTTTGCACTTCATGCTGAAACCGCCGCGGGCGCTGCGCCCGGTGGTTGCGGTCTTGCCCAAATGCCGCGCGACGCGGGTGCACAATAGGACCGTCGCATGGTCGAGGGACTCGCGATAAAACTTCCGAAGAGTTTTCGGGTCGAGAATCATAGCCTTGGCAATATGCGGCACGCCGTTGGCCACCATGGCCGCGACCATCCCTCGCGTTTGCTCTGTCGGCCGGTGCACGATTATTCCCCTTTCAACCGCTGCGCCTCGAAGGCGCGGGAATTGCGTTCATAAAATCCCAAAGACAGGAAGTGAGCATGACGATGCGCGTGCCTTCGTTTTGTAGCGTCTTCACGCGCCGACCCTGTATGCGGTTTGGGGGGCGGCGTGACGCCAACGCAGGTCCTGCACTGGGTGAGGCTGTTCCTTTCCTGTGCGACACAATTTTTCAGCACTGGCTTCCTGCGGCTGATCTCTTGCAACGCCAGCTCGCCGCCTTTGTCGTAAAGCTCCTTGAAGCGGTAGAAGCTGTCGCGGCTAGTAGCCTTAGCTTTCACTTCGGCGCATATTGCATTTCGCCGTTTCCAAACGACCAGTCTTCACGGGCTGTGTCGACGAGATTGATCCAGATATCTTCCTTTCGTACATGAGCCTTCTCGTGAATCTCGTCGGCAATCAAGCGGAAGAATTTCTTCTTAATGTCGATCGATCGCCCGCTGACCCAGGTGACTTGTATTATGATGAGGTCACGTGTATAGTTCAGGCCAAGATAACCCTCTTCTGGGTATATGATTTCGTCGGGAGCGTGACGCGTGATTACCTGAAACTTGTCGTGCGGCGGCACATTCGCGACCTCAACCATGGCATGATAGATCGCTTCGCTTACTACCCTGACACGTTCGGGCATCGCGTCCTTACTCAAATCTATTCTTGCCAGCGGCATGATTGACCTCCTCTCTCCATTTCGAGCAGTCTCGGTTTGTCGCTCATCCAGCGCGTTCAACGGATCCTCCGCGCCCGGCTTCACTGCGACTACGGTGAAAGCCCCAATCAGTACACCCGCCTTTAGAACAGCTCGTCGCGCGTAAGCGGGGAGCAGCGCTCGCTTGTCCATCAAAGCCTTCCCTAAAAGGTTACGAACGCCCCCGCCGCTTCGGCGGTCGCCGCCGCCCTGAGCCACCCAGTGACGCCGCCGATCGCATGAAATCCGGCATCAGCAAATCGCAGGCGTCACCTGAAGCCCCCGATACAAATCGCGGGATCCGTAGAAATTCCCGCCGATTTGAATTGCGTCTTCAATTCGGCAGAAAGCCCGCGCGAAGATGTCAAATTGTCGTAAACGATCGGCTCCTCGATCCACTCGTTCCCGAAGGACCCGTTCTTCTTTTTGAGCCTCTATAAGATTGATAAATAC
>JBAUNU010000469.1:0-6286 GCA_049579405.1 Methylocella sp. | reverse complement strand
TTGAGGTGCAAGCAGCCAGAGACCACCGTAGCTGCATTGCGATGGCATTGAGCGCCGATTTTTGCTCATAATGGCATTTGGACGAATTTTTGCGGCACACTCTTTTCGGAGTTTTTCAACAGTATCGACCCAAAGCAGTCCTATTATCGGCGGAGAATTGCTGATTCCATTCGTACTTGAGCTTATTTTGCGGCACCTGCGGCGCGATCTGCGCTGTTTGGCGCAATTGGCTCTTTGGCCCCGTGCATTGTCCAATATGGCGGCAGCTCTCAGCCGCCGGATTTCGTTTCCCCTTGCGGCGTAGCCGCAGGTGGGAGACCGCCGATCAAATTGAAGCGCGCCTTCTGCTCGTCGGTCAAGGAGTTGTAGAAATCGGCCAGCGCCGGTTTCACAGTGTTGACCGCGGCGGCAAGGGCATCGAGGCGCCTGGCCACCGCATCGAGCCGGCCCGTCAGTGTCTGCGGAATGTCGGCCGGGCAGGAGGATTCGATGTCCGCGGCGGCCTTGGCCGAGGCCGACTTTAGCGCGTCGAAAGCGGCGTCCTGCTTCTCGGTTGGCTTGATCAACTCCTTGATGCGCTGTACCGGCAATTGCGTGAAGTTCTCCGTCTGCTGCTCGCACAAACCGCCGAGAGTGCCTGAAGACGATTCTTCTCGTGCGATTCTGGGACGCCGGTACTTGGTCTGCGCGCCGATGGCCGCGAATCGATCTTTCTGCTCGTTATCCAAAGAATTGTAGAGCGTCGCGAGCGGCGAGCGCAGGATCTGCACGGCCTGACTCATCGCCTGGATTCGTTTTATGACGGCGTCGAGTCGCGCGATCGGCGTAAGCGGTACTTCGGCCGGGCACGAAGCCCGCAAGATGTCATCAGCCTTTGCGGACGCCGCCTTGAGATCGTCCAGCATTGCAACCTGCGCATCAGTAGGCCGGATCGCCCGCTCGATCTGCTCAATCGGCAAGCTGACGACACCGGGGGCCAGGCCAACGCAGGTCAGGGCGCTGTTGGAGTCGGCCTCAAGACTGGCGTGCGCCGCGGAGCGGGCCGCATAAAGCCGATGATGGCGAGGATGATGGCGCCCCCCGTAGTAGCCGGAAGAGGCGTAGCCGTTGGCATAAGGGGCATTGCCGTAGATGTTGAATGGACTGTTTTCTCCATAGTAATATGGGCTTTCCTCATAGTAATAAGGATTGTAGGCATAATAGGACGAGAACAATGGCCCCGGCGAGAAGATGCTGGCCAGCAACAAGCCGGGCCCGTAGGCAAAGAATGGGTCGTAGAAGGCATAGGGCCAGATCGCGAACGTCAGCGCATCGCCGAGAAAGAACGGCCAGAAAACCGGGCCTGCCCAATAGCCCCATCCGCTCCCCCAGTCGTTCCAGTCGGCACCCCAATAATTGTTGCCCCACGCATTCCATCTGGCCACGGTGCCGAAGGCATTACGATTGAACCCATGGGCGTCGAAACCGCGGACGCCGTTGGCCCGGCCAACTCCGCGGCCGGTGAACCCATTGTGGGCGAAAGCGCGCCGGCCGCCGAGGCCGCCAGCGACGCCGAACCGGTGTCCTGCCAAGCTTGCGTGCGAGGTCCCGCCGAAATGTCTCCCGGCGAAGTGCCTGCCACCGAAATGTCCCCCGCCGAAGTGCCTGCCACCGAAGTGACCGGCCCCCCCGAAGTGGCCGCCATCGAACCCGCCGAAATGACCGAAATGCATGCCACCGAAGTGAGTGCCTCCGAACCCCCCGAAGTGGCCGCCGCCGAATCCCCCGAAGTGGCCGCCGCCGAAACCGCCGAAATGACCGCCGCCCCCAAACCCGCCGAAATGACCGCCACCGCCGAAATGGCCGCCGCCATGACCGCCGCCGAATCCACCGTGCCCAAAAGCAAAAGCTTCGCTAACCACGCCAGGCATCACATCCGGCGCGAGCGATATTTCGAGGCCGAACCCGAGCGCCATCGCCGCTGCGAGAATTTTCGCCCTCTGGCGAGCCATGGCGTTCTCCTTCCCCCGGCGTTGCGGAACTATGACCCCTCTCTGTTGCGTGCACAGCCAACGCATGGACGGTTCCGCGCGTTCCATGGAAATTTATGAATGGCTTAGGTCTTCGTGAACGAATGGGAATCGTCAACCAAACAGGCGCGATTCACGCATCGAATTACGAAATCATGCGACAAGCCGAACCGCCGCGATCTCGGCCCAGGCGGCGCTATACTGGCCGAAGTTTGCCACGGGAAAGCGAAAAAGATTGGCGACCTGAAACGTGAATGGATAGGAATCTCCGGGCCTGTCGCGGCGATTTGAACCGCTTCTTCGGCGACGCGGGAGGCTCTTTAGACAAGAGACCCGGACTTGTAGTAGCGCAGCCGGAGCCAAGAGAGCAGAAGCAGGGTATGACAACGAAAGCACAAGGCGATCCAATCCTTAAACGCTTTCGCGCCGCCGTCACTGAAATTTACGGCGACCGCGTGACGCGCGTGGTACTATTTGGCGCGCGCGCGATGACGCGGGGCCGGATTCCGATTACGACGTGGCGGTGTTTCTGCGCGACATGCCCGACCGTTTTGCGGAAATGAACCGGCTCGCCGACCTTAGCACAAACCTTCTTGATGAGACAGGCGAATTCATTCACGCGATGCCCTATTGCGCGGAGGCCTATAACGAGCGCGCGCCTCTGATGCACGAAATCCGCGCGGACGGTGTCGATTTATGAAGCCGGAGACTGCCGCATTTTTGCGGAAGGCGCGCGAGTTTCTTGCCAAGGCGCAGGACTTGTTCGACACGCACCACTGGCCCGACGAGGCAGGCCGTGCGGCCTATCTTGCCGGGTTCCACGCGGCTCAGGCTTTATCTTTTTGAGAGCACAGGCAATGTGTTTAAGTCCCACAAGGGCGTGCAAAAGGAATTTCTCCGGCTGACGAATGACGATCCGCGCTTTGACATGGAACTGCGGGCGTACCTTGGCCGCGCCTACAACCTCAAAGCTATCGCCGACTATGAAACCGGCCCCGGCTCGCAATTGCCGGCCGAAAGCGCGCACGATGCGATTCAAGCTGCCTGCCGGTTCGTGGAATGTGTGGCTGGCCTTGTTACCGCGAACGGCAACACGCAGCGCGCGCCGGATGCCGAAGCAAAACCATTATCGACTCGGGGCGTTAGCGCGTGGACGGGGTCACGACCGGCACCGCGCGAGGCTCGTCTGCGATTACATCACCGGAATGACCGGCTCCGTTACGCGGCCACCGAACACCGCGCGGGCTTTTTGACGAATATATCCGTATCTAAGAACTAAAGATTATGGCCCCCTGGGAAGAACATGTACAAAGACCTGAGATAAACCGCGACCGGAAGGTATCACTCCGCTGCGGATGGTTGAGCTTCCCCAAAGCCCCTTGAGTTGGCGAGCGATGAATCTCTTTGCCGAGTTCCACGCGCTCATCGCTTCGATTCTAGGCCGGATTGCCGCGCGGGGACGCTTGCCCGCGGACCTCGATTTGCAACGCTTTGCCGTCGAGCCGCCGCGCGACCCGGCGCATGGCGATCTTTCCACCAATGCGGCGATGGTTTACGCGAAAGAGGCGCGCGCCCATTTCGCCCACCCGCGCCAGCTCGCCGTTGAGATCGCCGCCGCGCTCGCTGACCATCCCGATGTCGCGGAGGCCGAGGTTGCCGGGCCGGGCTTCATCAACATCCGCCTGAAGCCGGCGGTCTTTGCCCGCGTCTTGCGCGCGGCGCTCGAACAGGGAGCGCAGTTTGGCCGGCCGGCCTTGGGGCGCGCGAAAAGACTTAAGATCAATGTCGAATATGTCTCGGCGAACCCGACCGGTCCCATGCATGTCGGCCATGGCCGTGGCGCGGTGTTCGGCGACGCGCTCGCCAATCTGCTGGTCTTCGCCGGTCACGAGGTCACCCGTGAATTTTATATCAATGACGCCGGCGCCCAGGTCGATGATCTAGCCCGTTCCGCATACTTGCGCTACAAGGAAGCGCTGGGCGAAAAAATCGGCGAAATCCCCGAAGGTCTTTATCCCGGCGATTACCTGAAAACCATCGGTGCTGCGCTCGCGGGAAAATATGGCCGCACGCTGCTAGGGCGGCCGGAAGGCGAATGGCTTGACGAGGTGCGCGCCGCCGCGATCGACGCGATGATGGCGATGATCCGGGCCGATCTCGCTTGCCTGAACATAGAACACGAGGTTTTTTTCTCGGAGCGCTCGCTGACCTGTGGGGCCAAGGGAGATTTGGTCGCCACGGCGATCGGCGAGCTGCGCCGGCGCGGTCTCGTCTTTGAAGGGCGCCTCCCGCCGCCGAAAGGCCAGCCCGTGGAGGATTGGGAGGATCGCGAGCAGATCCTGTTCAGATCGACGGCTTTCGGCGACGACGCCGACCGGCCGCTGGTGAAGGCGGACGGATCCTACACCTATTTTGCCTCCGATATCGCCTATCACAAGGTCAAGCTCGACCGCGGCTACACGCTTTTGATCGACGTTTGGGGCGCCGATCATGGCGGCTACGTGAAGCGGATGCGTGCCGCCGTCGCGGCTCTCTCGGAGGGCCGGGCCACACTCGATGTCAAGCTCTGCCAATTGGTTCACTTGATGCGCAATGGCCAGCCCATGAAAATGTCGAAGCGATCCGGGGAATTCGTAACGCTGCGTGACGTCGTTGACGAGGTGGGCGTGGACGCGGTTCGTTTCATGATGCTTTTTCGCAAGAATGACGCGGCCTTGGAGTTCGACTTGAGCAAAGTGATTGAACAATCCAAGGACAATCCGGTGTTTTATGTCCAATATGCCCATGCGAGGGCAAAATCCGTATTACGGCAAGCTCTTGCAACGATTCCTGGAATTGATATCTCAAGCCCGGCGCTGGCGGCGGACCTTGACCTGCTGCAAGACGAAGGGGAAATGGCGCTGATCAAGCTCATCGCGCAATTTCCCCGGATGGTCGAAGCGGCGGCTCTCAGCCGCGAGCCGCACCGGATCGCGTTTTATTTGCACGATCTCGCGTCGAGCCTGCATGGCCATTGGACTCGCGGCAAAGATCGGCCACAATTACGATTTCTTAATGAAGAGCGGACAGATTTAACTACCGCCAGGCTGGCTCTAATAACGGCGCTGGCAACAGTTCTTGCGTCCGGGCTTGGGATTTTGGGAGTCAACGCTCCCGAGGAGATGCGATAAAGGCTCCTGCCTTCACGCCGCCGGGTAATGGTTCCACTCGCGGTGCGCCGGCCGAGGCGGCAGCAATGCTTGAACGCGAGAGAGAGACGCCAAGCGAGCCGCGCGGGCGCACGTCGCGAAAGCGAAAACCAGGTGCGCGACATGGATCGCGTGAAAACCGATCGTAATCGCGTTATGTTAGATGTTGAGGTGTGCAGTGCATGACCCGGTTCGAACCGGCCAGATCATGCACGTGAGATTGCGTAAACACTGCCCAGCGTGGGATGCGCGATTGCACTGACGTGGACCGGCGGGTTCGTCCGCCACGAAGTCGCGACAGGAGGGAGTAAGATGAGCGAGCCAATTGTAAAACGACGGCCAATGATCGATCTTGAGGAGTTCGAAAGGCGTCTGCGCAAGCCGCTCGGCGCAAACCAAGGGGACGACGATCCGCTTGCCGAACTCGCGCGGTTCGTCGGCGACCAGGAGGATCCATATAAGGCGGTGTTTGATCCGCTGAGCCGGCGTCCCGCCGGAACCTCGCGGCGCGGGCCGGATCACGGTGAACATGAGGAGCGTGGCGCGCAGGAGCCCCTTATCGGCGGCGATTTCGCCGCAATCGAGGCGGGCCTGCGTGGCGGCGCCCGGCATGAAAGCGGGGAGAACCTGTCCCTGTCCGAGGGACTGGACGGTCGCGAGGAGGAGGAGGCGGAGCACTGGCGCTACGAGGACACCGCGGAGTTTTCCCGCCGGGCCGGGCCTCCCTTCGAGGAAATCAGGTCACGGCGTCCCCTCTATGTCATGGCCGCGGTTATCGTCGCTGGAATCGTCGGCATCGGCGCCAGTTTTGCCTTCAAGGGCGCGGGTTCCGATCAAGGCGAGATCGCGACGATCAGGGCTGCCGATGGGCCAGCCAAGGTCCCCCCCGAAACGGCCGCGGGCACGCAAATTCCGGACCAAGACGCCTCAATCCTTGGCGGGTCGCCGCAGCAGCCACCAGTCGCCGTGGTTAATAACATGGAACAGCCCGCCGATTTGTCCGCGCAAGCGAACGTGCCAGAGGCACCGGCCAGCCCGCCGCGCACAATCGCCGGTCTTGCTGGGGCGGCGAGCGTTCCCGTGCCGGCC
>JBAUNU010000468.1:0-5240 GCA_049579405.1 Methylocella sp. | reverse complement strand
GATGGAGGGATCGAGGCGACAGTGTTTCGGTTGCCACGGACCCTCCAACTTTATTATCCTTTGTATTATCTCGTGCTTCGCCGCCGTCAGCATTACGATCCTTATTGAATCATCAGGCGATTCTAGTGCTCACCGAGCGGGGCGCGCGGTTTGCTCCAATAGACCGGGGTTCCCCAGACGACACTGCCTTGAGCACAATTCTGCCTCTGTCCGGGGCCCTTTGCAAGGGGAAACCTTGCTCTCGCAGACTGAGCAAGTCCCCGCCCATGTGCGTGGTCCAATTTGCGCAAAAATCACTGACATTTCCATATCTGGACGCAATTCTCCGAATGGTTTCGCTCGATCGCGCACAATCGAACCCTCACGCGGGCTTTGGACCGGACGGCTGGCGTGAGCGACCTCGGCGAACACATGATTCCATTTGTTTAAAAACACCTTGTCCGAGAATTGACCATGAACCGTTTCTTGAGCACGCGCCCCAATTCATCAACCACTTTGGGATTGGCTTACAACTTTTGAAGATGACTTATTAGCTCCTCAGCGTTCTTGCCAACTAGGCCGTTATAGTTATGAATAATCGGCGACGAAGGATTTTCTATTGTGACGATTGCCATCCCCATCGCCATGGCCTCAAGCATGGCTAGATTGTAGCCGTACCAGCTTCCTTTCCAGGACGAGAGCGTGGACCTTGTGTGCAGCCAGTCTCTTTTCACCCATCTATTGGAGAGTAATCTAGCAGATTACGTCGCTGAATCCTACCGAGTCTTACGGAATGGCAAGGTAATGGCCATGAGTTGCTTTTGCATTGAAGATCTCCAAGACACTCATCTACTGGGTGGCCGTTGGACATTCGAGCATCGAGTCCAAAACGCTTTTGTCGAGAACCAACAATATCCGGAGTCCGCAGTCGGTGACGCGCGCGATTTTCTCGTGAAGACGGCTCGTGAAGCAGGATTTCTCGAGGTCCACCCGGGAGAACAAAGTGTCCTTATCGGCCGTAAATAGAGCTACCAATGATGGGTTTTGCCAGTTCTCGTCGGGGCACTTACCGGTAGCGGCAGCCTTTTACTCGAGGTTAAGCTTACTACAAAGCCAAAAATTGCCCCCGTGCCAGCTCCAAAATCTGGAATAGTGCCTGCCAAAGCCGCCGTGACGAAAAACGGCAGCAAACTGAATCTCAGCGCTGTGACAAATTCGACCGTGTGAGGATCGCTGCGGCAGCGCCGGAGGAATATCTGGGCGATAAACCAAGCAAGCAAAGCCGCTCCGATCACGCCCGTATTGCTCAAGATGGCAACGAACCAGTTCGATGTCCGCGCCGAGCCAAGGCCAACTCCGAATCCACCCGTGGCAAAAAAGGCGTCCATTCCGACTTTGGTCCAATTTGTCCGCCCGATATAGGAACCAGTCTCAGTCTTCTTGAAGATCA
Organism: Methylocella sp.; assembly: GCA_049579405.1. GTDB lineage: Bacteria > Pseudomonadota > Alphaproteobacteria > Rhizobiales > Beijerinckiaceae > Methylocapsa. The sequence goes on along the minus strand of JBAUNU010000468.1, from coordinate 3,811 downwards.
TCGTGTCGACCATCTCATAGATCGGATCGAGAACCGTTGGCGACAGCACAATGAGAATAAGCCATACTAGAGCGGCGGCGATAACGATGAAGGCCTCCCATTTCAATCCCTCTCGGGCCGGGACCCAAGGAGTCAAATAGCGGCGCAGCCAATTGACGGCAAAAAACAAACCAAATGCGCCGAGACCGATATAGGCACTCGAAGAGGTCGACAGATAAGACATTACGATGAGCCCGGCGATGGCCGCCGGCACGAGCCAAAGGCGCTGCCAATCTGGAAAGCAAGGGCGTAAAAAGGCAAGGCTCGACGCCGCTACAACACAGAATCCGCCATATGCCGACGCTTCTGACATGAGACCCACGACTCGCTTGCTGCCTAGAACGTAATCCTTAACCAAGGGAGTACCGCCGCTCGTGTTGCGAAACGGTTCCAGCAAATCCTCGAGGCCAACTGAAGCCATCGTCATGTCGAGAAGGCCGGTCGCAATGAGGACCAGACCTCCGAACAAAAATGCCTGCAGATAGTGGCGTCGAAACTCGGGGCGTCCCCCTACAAGCGTGAAGGCAAGGGCCATTCCGACCGATAGCGTCATATAGGCTGACTGCGAGATGTTCTGCATCGTTGGTTCGAGCAGGACCGGCCAATCGAACTGCGCGCTTGTTGGAAAGACCTCGACCCTATGCTCGAAAAGCCGAGGCATCATATAGGCAGAAAAAAGGCCATAAGCGAGGAAGAGGAAGAGAACGCCGAGCCTTGCCGGATCGAGCGCCGCCTCGAGGCCCCGGCGCGGGTTGCCTTTCGCGAACAGAATTTTGGCGATGATTAATAATGCGCAAAATGATTGCGAGTTCATGTTGAATCCACCAACCAGCTCATGGGGGATCAAATCTAGGGTGCCAAAAGAGCCAAAAGCAAAGAAACAATAAAGCAGAAAGGTGGGCGGCATAAGAATACCAAACACGAGAACAATCCAGAGCAGGATAGCAGGCCAACTCATGGGAAAGCCCCGGAGGCTCGCATCAGAACGCGCCTTATTGTTCGATCATATTTGAAAACAGAATAGATTATTTGCCTCATTCGATCCAGGATGTGCTGTTTGGGTACCACAACTACGTGATTTCTTGCAAACTGGCAGAGTCGTCACGGCAAGCACTTTAATCGACATGCCGCTGATCAGCCCACGGTAGCGGATTGAACCTTCCTGCCGCTGATAACCGATTTGCCATGTTCGCGTAGAAGCGCATCCAAACAAGCAATCGTGCCTTCCAGGCTGACGGCAGGACGCCAGCCTAGCAGCTTTTCGGTGAGTTCGATAGTGGGCTGCCGCTGCTTCGGATCATCCTCCGGCAACGGCCGTTCGATGATCCTCGAATTCGATCCAGTGATAGTGAGGAGCTTTTCGGCAAGTTCGCGAATGGTGAATTCTTTGGGTTGCCAAGGTTAATCGGCCCGGTGACGGCTTCCGGTGAACTCATGAGAGATCCAACCCATCGATCAGATCGGTCACATAGCAGAATGACCGGCTCTGGTGGCCGTGACCGAACACGATGACATCCTCGCCAAGCAAAGCCTGGCAGATTAAATTCGACACGACACGACCGTCGCCTGGAGGCCTATAAAGGCCTAAGTATCAATGATCCGCGCCAACTTTATGGCTCATTTTATGTTGACGATGGTAGTCGAAGAACAAAGACGCATAGCGCTTGCCTTCGTCGTAGCAAGACCGTCTGCCAATCGGATTAACGTTGCCCCAGTAATTTCCGGCTGTGGATGGACGGTCGCATCACCATAAACTTCGGATGTGGAAGCCTAGAGAATACGAACCTTCAAACGCTTCGCAAGGCCAAGCATATTGATAGCACCTGAGACACTCGTCTTCGTCGTCTGAACCGGATCGAATATAGTGAATCGGCGACGCCGGACAGGCAAGATTGTAGATTTCATCCACTACGACGAACAGCTGGCGTAGCAATTCGAATCGCCGATGGTTGAGCAAGTCCTCAATATTGCGGCGAGCCCCGGTGAAAATTGTCGACGCAAAGAACCTCATGACTCTGGCTGAGCAGCCGGCGACAAAGATGTGTTCCAAGAAATCCGGCGCCACCCGTGAACAAAATCCGTTAGCCCCAATCAGGCCGATGAAATTCAGGCTCACAAAGTGCTCGGCTGGCAGATGCCTCGCTTTGCGTGACAACAGCAGGAGCGCAGACATGATTAATTGACAATCGCATTCCCTTACCCGGGTGACAGACGCCCATACTCCTTGAGAAGATCCTCCGCGATAACGTCCCAGGTGAACATCGTTGATGCGCGCTCATAAGCCGCCTGGGCCAGCGCGATTCGCTGCACCGGGTTGGACAAGAGTTGCAGGATTGCGCCGGCCAGAGCTTGCGCGTCTCCGCGCTCCACAAGCAAGCCGCTCCGGCCGTCTTCGACGATCTCCGGAAAAGCGCCGCCGCGCGTGGCCACAACGGGCGTACGCGAGGCCATCGCTTCGACCAGAGGCATACCAAAGGGCTCTTCCCAGACCGACGGAAACGCAAAAATGCTAGCTGAGTGATAACGAAGCGAGAGTTCGGAGAATCTCATTCCCTTGTTGAAAAACGAGACGCTGCCCGAAGGAAGCTCCGATATTTTGGTGCGCAGGAGTTCCGCATAGGAGCCGCGTCGATGATATGGCTCGATCGCCCGTAAGTGCAAATCGTCACTGGAGAAGTGAAGCATCTCATAAGGCACGACGCTTTCTGGGCCGATCAGTTCGAGATGCGCGTCTGAGTGATGCGCGAGCACGATGCGAAAAGCGTCGAGCAAAATGTGGACGCCCTTTTCAGGAGAGACCCGGCCGACATAGAGGATTTTTTTGGGCTGGCGCTGGATGCCTGGGGGGCTGGCGAAGAGTGCTATGTCCACACCATTATAAATGTGACGGCATCGCTGCGCTAATGAGGGGAAGCGCCTGCGTACGCCTGCAGCAATGAAGCTGCTGCAGCCGAGAACCAGATCGGCGGCTCTGATCCGCCGCTCGATCACCGCCGCCTCAAGCTGCTCGAGCCATTGACATTCCATATGAAGGACGATCCGGGTCTTTGGCAGCCGTGCGCGGACAAGTGGGACGAACTGGGAAAAGTTTAGGATGTGAACGATGTCGCAATTCTGCATCGAGAGGTCCGCGATGACGTTGGCGATGAACTGCCGGTAGCACAACGCGGAACTGAAGAATGGCCGCCGCCTGTTCCGCCAGCCACTACGATCGACCTGCCGCATCATTCGAGAGACTGCTCGATCGATTAAAATTGGCGCCCTCCGATACTCGACACCGTCGAATTGCTCGGCCTCGCGCTGGCCTCTGGCAAGCTGACAATACTCGATCACTTCGTGTGACGAAGCTAACCGCCGCGCAATTTCGTCAACTATTAATCCGATGGAATCAGCGACGCCGGTTAAGAATACCGGCGGACGGATCACGCTCCATGGCTGATGAATGAACGCGATCTTGAGCTTACGGTCTGACTGTCCGGCCGGTGAGTCAATTGCAACCGGTTTAACGGCCTCACCGGTTGATGGAGAAAACTGGTCCATGGTCCTGCAAATTTTTTTTCACAAAGAAACTTGCCGCAGATCGCCGGCGAATTAGGCATTCATACTCCTTGAGAAGGTCCTCTGCAATACCGGTCCCAGATGAACATCGGTGAGGCGCGCTCATAAGCCGCCTGGGCCAGCGCGATTCGCTGCACCGGGTTGGACAAGAGTTGCAGGATTGCGCCGGCCAGAGCTTGCGCGTCTCCGCGCTCCACAAGCAAGCCGCTCCGGC
>JBAUNU010000467.1:0-9431 GCA_049579405.1 Methylocella sp. | reverse complement strand
GATTTAAATTGCGTCATCAATTCGGCAGAAAGCCCGCGCGAAGCCGTCAAATTGTCGTAAACAATCGGCTCCTCGATCCACTCGTTCCCGAAGGACCAGTTCTTCTTTTTGAACCTCTATAAGATTGATAAATACGTCCTCGGGACGCAGCCCTAGTCGCACATGGAGGTATCAGCGAGGGCCTTGTAAAATGCCTTTTTTTGTCTAACGGATCGACCGATGTTGAGCGTCAGTTGAATAAAGACGCAATCTTGAGTGCGCCTGATACCAAGATAGTTCTCGTCGGCTATGAGGGCGTCAGCCGGATACTCGGCGATAATCTAAAAACGGTCATCTTTGGGCGCCTTCAGAATATCGCTTCATAGACGACGCCGCGATTGCGCGACGATATTCGGCGGACTTTCCTTGGACGAGATCGATGTGGACGAGTGGCATATACGGTCCCTCGGTAATCGGCTTTCTCTGACAGGTCTACTATTAATGCTGCGAACCAGAGGGGGCGGCTTCGAACGGAGTTGAGCGGTCAATTGCTTTCTAGTCTAGCATAGGCCGCTCAACGTTCTTCCAAAGTTGAGCGACTTTAAGCCGCGTCTTCGATTTGGTCCAGCAGTTGGTTCAGGCGGCTCACTTGTTGCAGCAAGATACCACTGACGCCGAGGGCGAACCAGACGCCGAGGACAAATCCCCAATGGATCGGCGCTGCGAAAAACTCCTCCCGAAACCAGAATGTGTGTCCCCATTCATTGAATCCGACGCTGACCAAAATCATGAAGGGGCCAACGACAGCTAAGGTCAACGGCAGGGAAATGCCCTTGGCGTAGAGCGGCAGCCTTGTCCTCGCATAGAGCCAGGCGGAACCGCCCATGAGTATGTAGAACGGGAAGTTGAAATAGAACTCGATAATATGATTGGCGGTAAACGGCGTATCCCGAATGGCGATCTGATGCCAGGAATTGTCCTGCTCAGCAAAGTAACTGCCGGCCCAGTAGACCGCAAAGGTGTAGATGCTGATCCACATGGTCAGCGTGAAATAACGCGTGATCTCCTCCTTCGGCGTGATCGCGTCGAGATTGCGATCGCGGGTGAACCAGAGATATCCCCAAAGCGCCGGGAACACGATGGCCAGAAAAATCGCCTCAATATACAGCAACCTCATCCAGTGCGTGTCGAACGCCGGTTGGGTGGAGTCAAGACCAGCCGAAACGCCAAAGGCGCCCTGATAGATCCGAAACCCCACGTAAATGACAGTCATTCCAGCGAAGGTCAGGAGATATTTATAGAGGTCCCTGAGATACCAGGGCAGGAGAAATGCGTGTTGCGCTCTTTTGGACAAAATGGCTTGTGATGTGGCGGTCATGAAGGTTTCCTTACGAGTTCACGATTGCTGGGCGTTTTTTGGTGTCACGAGTCCGGAGTCTGGACCAACGTTAGTGGAACTTCGGAATGACGGCGGTCGCGACAGTGGCGATGTAACGTTTGCCGGTTGCGTCATAAAGAAACAGGAGACCACCCAATCTGCTGTCGGCGTCACGGATAAGGCCGTCCAGCCACTCGTTCCGCCAAAGCACGTCAGTTGCCGTGATGTGCAACGTCCGGGTCTCTCTAGGCTGAATGGGATCGGCGGAATCGACACTTAGGCCCTGACGGGCGATCAGTTCGGCGTCGCTTGGGGCCGGTTGGCTCACGGCAGGATTGATGAACCGCACATTGGCGGTGGCAAACTCCCCGACCTGGACCGGCTGGTCCGACGCGTTATAAATCTGCGCGACGATAGTCAACGAGCGGGCGGGAACGCGGTATTCTGTCCGCTGAACCTTGATCTGGACCACACCTCCGTTGACTGCGGACGGCAGCGGCTCGATTTGATCCATCCCGGCTTGGAGCGGGATGGCGTTGGGGTATTGACTATCCGTCATCGCGTTAGCGCCCAGAACGAACAGGGGCACTCCCAGCAAGATGCCTATGGCGATTTTCCTGTCGAGCGGCGTGATTAACCACCTCTCTTGGCCGGACTGAAGCATCTTGTAACGAGGAATGAACAGCGGCCGCCGGACCCACCAGAGCAGCCAGGCCGAGCCGAGCGCGAACCAGAACGCGTGCCAGCCGATGCCGTTGGCAAGGCCATAGGTTTCCATGTCGATCACATTGCCGTCGAGTGTTTTCACCTGATTGGTGAAAGCCGCCGGATCGCCGGTGACTTCGAACCAGTGCCCCGGTCCCATGACGGCGCCAGCGTCGTGCAAGTTGAAAAATGGATGGAGATGATATCGGCCTGGCAGGCGCGCCTTCAGGACGATCTTGAAGTCATAATCACCGCCCAGCTTCAGGGCTGCGGAACTGACCGAAGCTTGCCCGTTCAGATAACGCTCGGTGCGGACAAACACAGGTCCGGGTGATGACACGTTGAGATAGGCCGCATCCGGTTTGGGCACGCCGCGCGGCCAGTCCTCGGCGACATGGAACTTGCCGGTAATGACCAACTCGTCGTTGACGTTTAGTTTCTCTTGCGACCATTGCACGTCGTACCATTGGATGGTCCGCATGCGGATGAACGGCTCAAGCGCCTTTTCTCCGTGGGCGGCGGCGCCGTCCGGCGCAAGCATCAGGCCGCACAGCCCCAGGCAGAAAATACCAAGCAATGTCTTCGTGGGTTTCAACATGGCTGACCTCTCCGTTCAAATGGACTTAACGAATTTTGTCGTCGCAAACGCCTTGCCCATATACCACCAGAGTGGGTACATCAAAGTACACAGGAGGGCCGAACAGAAAGCCGACAGCGGCGTGGCGTATTGGCCGTAAGTCCTCAGCGTGCCTCTCTCGATAATCCTCAGATATTCGGGCGTGCCGGCGCGGATGTATTGGAAGCCGAACAAGTCGGCGATGGTCAGCTGGGCGGCGCCATATTCAACCGGCGCATGAAACATGCCGAAAATCGGCCAGTTGCTAGGATAGAACAGCAAAGCGAACGCAATTCCCCCGAAGATGCTGGTGATGGTCAAGCTGTTGCTCAGCATCAAGATGACGTCCAAAACCAAAGCGCTTGGAAGCATGGTCGCCGGCAGGACTTCGTTGATCGGGAAATAGTTCCAGAGGTGATAGGCGAAGTACCGCGCGACCCATGTGCCGATCAAGAGGCACGAAATGCAAAGCGTCGCGCCCAGCGGCAAGCGGAAGTTTGACCAAAGCACCGCCTGGACGGCGGCCGGGAAGGTGATCATCATCAACGGGGTGACCAGGGGCCACCATTGCCGGTCCTTCCAGTCCTGCCAGAAGTCCCAGTCTCCCACTGTCAGGGCCACGTGTAGGTGGAATGCACCTATGAACAAGAACAGGGCCAGCACCAGGATGAGATAATCATAGGCTCGGGAAAGCCGCGCCTTTTCACCGGTGTAGGGTTGTGGTGGAATTTCGAGAGCCTTGGCCGTCATCGGATTCTCCTCACCTGACCGGACGTCCGCCGGCGTGCTGTGCGAATGTCGTGTCGCCCCAAGCCTTCACGGTCACGACTTGGCGTGAATGTGACCGTGCGGGGGCGGTGACGGCAATCTAGGCGCCCATGGACGCCCCGTGAAATGATGAGATTTAATGGTGGTATGAATGTAAATCACAGATCGGATCGGAGCCTCTCGATCGGCGTGCGATCTTCCCAGAGAGCAAAAACGCCAACCCAGCGGTGCTTGAAATATGTCGGACTTACGCAATTTCGATCTGAATCTGCTGGTCGCTTTCGATCTGCTCATGCAAGAGCAGAATGTCTCGCGCGCGGCGGAACGCATGTTCGTCGGCCAGTCGGCGATGAGCCACATCTTGCAGAGACTGCGTCAGCAACTTGATGATCCGTTGCTGGTCAAGACTCCCTCCGGCATGAAACCAACGGATCGGGCGCTGGCCCTGATCGATCCTGTCAGAGCCGTCCTTCGCGACGTCAAGCGCCTGATCAGCGCCCGCGACGACTTCGACCCGGCGAAGAGCCTGCGGCGCTTTGTCATCGCGGCGACTGACTATATGGAGCTCCTCGTGATTCCCACGCTCGTCGAGCGCATCGCGCGATGCGCGCCAGGCGTCGACATTCACGTCAAACGAACGGAAACTCCATTTCCGGATAGGGAGCTCGAATACAATGATCTCGATGTCGTGCTGGGGTTCGAGGCGATCCTGAAGCCACCGGCCTATTTGATCGTCGAGAAGCTGTTCGACGATCGTATGACCTGTCTGGTCAGTCTAAATTATCCAGTGAACAGTGGCGATCGTCTGACGCTGGACGAATATGTCTCGATGAAGCACATGCTGATATCGCGCGAGGGAACTCGTATCGGCGTTATAGATGAATGGTTGGCCGAGAACGGACTCGAACGCCGCATCGCGCTCGTCGTGCCGCATTTCCTCTCCGCGCCGTTCATCGTCGCCAAGACGGATACGCTGCTGTCCTTGCCCGAAAGAATCGCCAGGCGATTCGTTGGCTTGGCGCCGCTCAGGATATTGCCCGTCCCCATGGATCTTCCAGACTATAGACTGGTCATGATTTGGCACCCGTTATGGGAGAAAGATCCCGCTCATCGCTGGCTGCGAGAGCAGATCTTGGCGGTTTGCCAAATCATCCTGGACGAGCCTTCCAACGCTTGAATCACCGCCCAGGCAGTCCGGCGGCCAGAGCCTTGACCTCGATCAGAAGGTATGGCGGCTTGGACAGCGCTTCGCCACCATTTAAGGCGGCCGACCGGTGCAGTTGATTGACCACGGCGTAGAGCTTGCCTTCCGGCCCAAAGCTCAAGGAATCGACCCAGGACAGCTCCGTGCTTTGCGCGAGCCTTATATAGCTTCGATCCGGCTTGATGACGCCAATCGCGTTTTCCGCCAGATCGCCCAAATAAATATTGTTGTTCTTGTCGATGCTGATTCCGTCGCAGATGGGTTTGGCACTGTAGCGTTCCACCTTTTGACCGAGCGCTTTCGCGTCCAGTCCTTCATTGGCCAAATCAGCCGCCTTGATGCGATAAAGACTCGATCCATGCATCGGACCAAAATACACCCATTCGTTCTGCAAATCCTCGGTGACGGGGTCGACGCCGATGTGCGGCCGGAGCAGATGGCCGGCGGCGTCTTTCACCTGAATGGGTCGCCCGTCGATAATGAGATCGACCTTCTCGGGAACAACGCTGGGATGCCCCTCTAACACTCGCCGAGCGGCGCCCGTCTCGAGATCCACCACGATAAACGCTGCATTCGCGCCGCCTGCCGGATCAACAATGAAGAACCGGTGGTGTAGGCTATCGATTGTAAAATCATTGACGAAGGCATCCTTGGGGGCGATCGGGGCGGGCAAATAGATGACGCGGTGCAGCTTGTCGGCCTTCGTATCCCAGCCTACAAGTTTCGGCGTGACGCCGCTGCGCATCCCGTCGTCGAGCATCCAGACGACTCCATTGACGTCGGTGCGGATGCCCAGAACCGAATCCAGCGTCAGGTCGGAATGGCTTTGCCGATCGTTCAGCTCCTTGTTCGGAAACGGAGTCAGGGAACCATCGCCATGGCGCTCTACGACCGAGTAATCCGGCTCGTAGAACTGGTGCTGGCTCATTATGATTCTGCCGCTTCCGGTGACTGTCACGTTTCCTGGGGCTTGAGTCAGCCTCGCGACGATTTCGTAATTGGATCCTGTCTCAGCGGAAGCATGACCAGCGAGAGCCAATAACAATAAAAGGACATTGAAACCTCTTTGCACGATGGTCTCCGAAATTGCGGGCGGTTGCGGTCGACCTTCACCCTATGCCATCGAGTTCGGCTGGATAAATGGCGTTTTTTCATGCCCGTATTACTTCGCTTGATATCGAGAACTCCTTGTCCATCTTCAACTGTCGCGTCGCAGGCAACGTCGAAAACTTCGACATCCTTGGCAGTATGGAGTTTGCCTGTAAACTATCCGGAGCCAAGGTGATTTTGGTCATAGGTCATACAGGGTGCGGCGCGATTAAAGGCGCTATCGACAACGCCGAACGCGGCAATCTCATACGGAGCGGGCGGCATTCACCGATGGCTTGTGGACGCCGCGCCGCCAGTGCACCGCACCAAGTGAAGGAGTCGCGACCCCTATGTCAGCAAATGGCGCGACTCGGACCTTCTGTAATGTCCGCTAGCCGGTCGCTATGGGATGGTAAGGCGGCCTTGAGGAAGCCGTATGCAACGAGCTCAATTTATGAGTACGCGTGCTAAAATGCCTCGCTGGAGCTGCCGGCAAGAAGCATCAATGCCTGGCGTGGGCGGGGCAGGCTACCATTTCAGCGGACAAAAGAGCAGCGCAATGACGTCCGAGGCGACCTCAATCACCGATCGTCCCGCCTCAAGCGAATATTTTTCGAGGTGCCCTGGGGCAAGACGGGGTTTGCGCAGAGGTTTGCCGTGAGTGCGAATTCCGGTCATGTGCCAAGGCCAAGAAATGCAGGGCCCCCGACAATGCGGCATCTTGCATTGGCTGCACTGTTGAACGCCCAGCTCCTCAACGCGAATTCGCTCGCGCAGGCGGAGGTCGAAGGACAGCCCTCTGCCTATTACTACCGCGCCCTCGACTACGCTAAGAAGGGCGATCTCGGCCCCGCCATCGCCGATTACGGCAAGGCGATCGAGCTCGATCCAAAATTCGCTCCCGCTTACAACGCGCGGAGCATCGCCTACGCGAAGAAGGGCGACCCGGACCGCGCCATCGCCGACTTCGACAACGCGATCGAGCTCGATCCGAAATACACTGTCGCCTACTTCAACCGCGGCCTCGCCTACGGGAATAAGGGCGACCTCGACCACGCCATCGCCGATTTCGGCAAGGCGATCGAGTTCGATCCAAAATTCGCCCCCGCTTACAACGCGCGCGCCTGGACCTACTTTAAGAGGCGGCGCAAGGGCTGCCAGACGTTGAAAAGTCCCTCCAGCTGCTCCCAGATGATCCTGGAGCGCTTGATACGCGCGGTCACATCTTTGAGGCGCTAGGCCGCAGGGAAGAATCCATTGCCGACTTCCGGCTGGCGCTGGCGAAAGCGCCAGATCTGCAAGGAAGCAAGGATGCCTTGAAGCGCCTGGGCGCCAGTCCCTAATGTTCCAGGGGCTGGAGCATTTTGGGAGCGCTCGACGCCTCGATTCGCTGCGAGCGCAAGGAAGAAACGGATCATGTGGCATGCTGCGGCCATGAGTAGTTTTTCCCTCATGATCCACGGCGGCGCCGGCGCCATTCATGCCCCTGAGCGGTATGACGGATCGCTTCGCCGCATCATCGAAGCAGGCGCTCAGCTCCTCGAGGCAGGCGCCTCAGCGCTCGACGCGGTCGCCCATTGCGTCATGCTGCTTGAAGACGACCCCCTCTACAATGCGGGCCGCGGTTCCGTCCTGAACGCCGACGGCATCGTCGAGTGCGGCGCATCGATCATGGATGGCCGCACACTCGACGCTGGCGCGATCGCCGGCGTGCGCGGCGTCAGGAATCCCGTGCTGCTTGCCCGTGCTGTCATGGAGAAAAGCGAGGACGTCTTTCTGATCGGCGAAGGCGCAGAACGGTTCGCCCGGGAACAGGGCATATCATTCGAAGACGCCGAGTATTTCTTGACCGAACGGCGTATCGCGCAACTGGCTGAGGCGAAGAAAAAGCAAGCGATTGTTCTCGATCATTCGCAAACGAACGAGTGCAAGCTCGGCACCGTCGGGGCCGTGGCGCGCGACACATCCGGCAATCTCGCTGCCGCCACGTCGACCGGCGGTCTTGTGAATCAGCAGTGGGGACGCGTCGGCGATTCCGCCATCATCGGCGCCGGCGTCTTCGCGGACAACGCCAACTGTGCCGTCTCGTGCACGGGTATCGGCGAACATCTCCTGCGCACGTCGCTCGCCAAGACAGCTGCGCTACTCGTCGAATGTCGTGGCATGCGTGCCGACGAGGCCGCAAATGCCGCTATCCGGTATCTCGTAGACAAAGTGCACGGACTCGGCGGTCTTATCATCGTCGACCGCGACGGCACATGCGCGCGAGCCCATTCGACACCGGGCATGCTCACTGGAACGGCCGAGAACACCGAGGTACGCATACAGACGACATAGCCCCACCAATGTCTGCGCCATCAGTCATCTTGGGAATCAGCGTCGGCGCTATTAAAGCCGCTGGAGTCGACTGCATTGATGTCAACGATACCACAGAATCCCATGGTTACACTGAGCTCCTTCTCTATGATCTCAAGGCAGAGTCGCACGCCTGGTTCCCCCATCGCGCCTAAGCCATAAAGAAAAGCGCGTCCGATCATCGTCCCTTTGGCGCCCAGGGCGATAGCCCTCAGGACATCCTGCCCGCTCCTGATGCCGCCATCGAACCAAACCTCCGTTTGGCCCTTAACAGCCTTCGCAATCGTGGGCAGCATGCGAATCGAGGAAGGTGCCCCGTCGAGTTGCCGGCCACCGTGGTTGGATACGACAATCGCATCCGCTCCGGCGTCGACCGCGCGCCGCGCGTCCTCGGCATCCATGATGCCCTTTAGCACCAGCTTTTTATCCCACAACCGGCGGATCCAGGCGATATCATCCCAGCCCTGGTCTATCCAAGCGAGCAACGAGGTCATGTCACTGACGCCATCCACGTGACCGACGAGATTGCCGAAGCTCCGCCGCCGCGTGCGCAGCATTTCAAGGCACCATTTGGGTTTCATAGCCATGTCGATCAGGTTGGCGATCATCAGCGTCGGGGGAACAGAAAGCCCGTTACGCGAGACTTTGTGACGTTGGCCGGCCATCGGAAGATCGAGCGTCACCACGAGCGCCGAGCATTGCGCCTGCTTCGCCCGACCGATAAGGCGCTCGACGAAGCCTCTGTTGCGCATCACATAGAGCTGAAACCAGAATGGTTTCGTGGCGTTGGCCTCCACGTCCTCGATCGAGCAGATGCTAATGGTCGACAAGCAGAACGGTACCCCGAACGTCTCGGCGGCGCGGGTGGCTAGGATCTCGCCGTCGGCGTGTTGCATGCCGCAAAGTCCTGTGGGCGCAAGAGCGACCGGCATTGCCACGTCTTCGCCGATCATCGTAGACCGAACTAACCGATTCTCGATGTTCACGGCCACACGCTGCCGAAAGCAAATCGCTGCAAGTTCGCGTTCGTTGGCGCGGTACGTGCTCTCGGTCCAGGAACCCGAGTCCACATAGTCATAGAACATCTGTGGCACGCGCCTGCGCGCCAAGAGACGCAGGTCTTCAATGCAAGTGATGACCCGCATTGTAATTGTCCTTTGCGCCGTCCGAGTTTTCCATGATTGCACGGCGCTGATAGATGAAAGTTTCCCTTCGTTCGCGCGACCGGCCGCTAATCGTGTCTAAGAAGAGCTTGCCACCAGTCGAGTTCGGCCCGAGCCGCCGCCTTTATGTCGAGCGGCGCCGGCGTCGCGCGGGCAAGCGGACCAAAATATTCC
>JBAUNU010000466.1:0-4369 GCA_049579405.1 Methylocella sp. | reverse complement strand
GCGACAAGCTCGCCGGAATAGCCGAGGATGCCTGCCGGCGCCCGCGCGCGCCGCAGCCCGGCATGAAGGGCGAGCATTGTCCCTTGGCTAAATCCGACCAAGGCCAGCCTGCGGTCGTCCAGTCCGTGACGGTCGAGCTCGGCATCGAGAAACGCGTCGAGAACCGGGCACGCCTTATTGACGCCGGTCCAGCGTTCGTTGGGGTCGCGCATGGTCAGACGGAACCATTGGCGGCCGCCTGGGGCCTGGGCGCAAGGCTCCGGCGCGTTCGGCGCGACAAATGCCGCGCCGGGCATCAGATTCCGCCATTGCTGGCCGATCGCGATCAGATCGTTGCCGTTGGCCCCATAGCCGTGCAGAAAGACGACGAGCTGTTCCGGCGCCGTTGATTTTGCCGCGACGCGTGGTCCATCGAGCGTAACCGCCATATTATTATTGTCCGCTGGTTCGGGTTTTGGTTTTGTCGAGGAGTCCTGTTTTCGCGCGCAGGTCAAGGCCGTGAAGCACCCGGATCGTCAGCCCCCGGCGCGATTCCTTTGCAAGGCCTGGGTCAGCGCGGCGCGTTTCTGCTCGCGTCTTTTCCCATCGAAGGGAATCATTCAATGGAATCATTCAATGGAATCATTCAATGGAATCATTCAATCGAAAAGGAACCGGTCAAAATCAAAGCGCAGGTCCTCGGCGGAAAACCTGGTCACCTTTTTTAAGGAGCGGCCGTCAGCGCGGCTCGAAACGGCGGCCCTGCTTTGCCGCCGCTCGCGCGGCTGGTCGTTTCGGCCTGGAGCTTAAGACATGACCCGGTCCTTTGCTAACCGCGTTTTCCGTTTCGCGCCGTCTTCCAACGGCTATCTTCACCTTGGCCATGCCTATTCCGCCTTGCTGAATTTCGACATGGCGCGCGCGGCGGGCGGCCGTTTTTTGCTGCGAATCGAGGATATCGACATCGAGCGGTGCCGGTTCGAATTCGAACAGGCGATTTATGAGGATCTCGGCTGGCTCGGGCTCGCATGGGAAACGCCGGTCCGCCGCCAATTCGAGCATTTTTCCGAATATGCAAGCGCGCTGGCAAAGCTTTCCGCGCAAGGCCTCACATATCCTTGCTTTTGCTCGCGCGGCGAAATCATGAATGCGGTGGCCGGGCGAACCGGCTGGCCGCAGGACCCGGACGGTTCGCCGCTCTACCCAGGGATATGCAAGCATCTTTCGCGCGAGGAAAAACAACGGCGGATATCGGCCGGCCGGCCGGCAGCGCTGCGGATCGACATGGAAGCGGCCATCGCGAAAGCCGGCCGCGGGCTCGCCTGGCGCGAAATGGGCGCCTCCGCGCAAACACGTGAAGTGGCCGCCGAGCCCTCTCTTTGGGGGGATGCGACGCTTTCCCGCAAGGATGTACCGGCAAGCTATCACATCGCCGCCGTTGTCGACGATGCCCTGCAGGGCGTGACCGATGTGGTCCGGGGCGAAGATCTTTTCCTGGCGACGAGCCTGCATCGATTGTTGCAGGCCCTGCTCGATCTTCCCGCTCCGGCCTATCGCCATCACGCCCTTTTGCGCGATGCTTCGGGACAGAAATTGTCAAAAAGTTCAAGGGCTAAATCGCTCCGGGCCCTGCGTCAGGATGGACTTTCCGCTGCGGCGGTGCAGAAAAGGCTTTTGTCCGATCCGATTCTCGCCGGTGGACCATGATATGCGGTGGACCATGATATATTGCGCGAAAGCGATGCCACGAGCGCCGGGCTGGCGCCAATTCAACTTGCCTCCAAAGTCGAATTTGCCGCCTTGAATTAGCCGAAAATTCAAGCATGGGATCAAGGGGCAATCGGCCAAAGATTTTGCCAAGCGTGGCTTTGTGAATCGCGCCGCGATCTGCGAAATATGTGCAAATTCCCACGAAGGCAAATTGCTCCCGCTCATGCAATCACGCTAGGCGCGGTTCCGCTCAAGAGTCGCAAGCTCTCCCGAAAATTGCGCTATGCGGTCATTCTGATCGCTCTGGGGCTCATTGCGCTGATGGAGCCGCGCCAGCCTTTTCCATCTTTCCGGCTAGCCACTTTCATCCTAGCCTTCTTGGCTTTGGCCTTCTTGGCTTCGCTGCTGCGCGGCAAGTTGCGCGACGGCCTTGTCGTTTTAGCCTCGCTCGCCTTCGGCCTAATCATGATCGAAGCCACGGCCACTCTTTTGGAGACCAAGTTGTCGCTTGTCCGAACGAGCGGCTTCTCGGTTCTTCAACCTATCGTCGGGTGGGGACCCGAACATGCCGGACGCTTCCATGCCGAGAAAACAGATCCGAAATCCGGCGTCCCGGTTTACAGCGTGGATTACACTATCGATTCGAATCTTTTGCGTGAGACTCGCTCGGCCGAGACCGGTCCCACAATCGTGTTTTTTGGCGATTCCTTTACCTTCGGAGAAGGTCTGAATGATGCCGACACGCTGCCGCAGCTTTTCGCGGATTCGCTAGGACGCAAGCAAAGAGTGCTCAATCTTGGCTTTTCCGGCTATGGACCGCAGCAATTCTTGGCGGAATTGCAGACGGGCCGTTTCGACGGCGTAATCGGCGCGCAGCCGAGGCTTTTCATTTTTATGACGACGGCCGGGCATGCCGCGCGAACGGCGTGTAAATCTTCTTGGGTGGTCCGCGGGCCTCGATATGCCCTGGAGAACGGCCAGGTCGCGTTGAAGGGGGCCTGCGACGAAGGCTTGAGCCAGCGGGTGCAAGAATGGCTCGAGGACGCAGCTTCGTATCGTTTGTTCATCGCACCCTATCTTCAGAGGGCTACTCACGAAGACGTTGAACTCTATATCAGAATCTTGCTCGCCGCGGTGCATCTCGCCAAGGAGAAATACGGCGTCGCGACTCTCATCCCTTATCTCCCAAATATCCCAGTCGGCTATCTCACGGGAACGGGTTTCAGCGATGACGAGATCGTCCAGCGGTTGCGGGATGGCGGCGCCATGGTCGTCGACGTTTCCCTCACGAAAGAGGAACCTGACGTCGCCAAACTCAGCATCAAGGGCGACGGCCATCCAACGCCATTGGCGAACCGGCTCACGGCCGCGTTGCTTGAAGGTTACATCGAAAACCGGATTCCTGGTGTTCTGGTTGCGGGATTGCACTGATGCGCAAAAAGCCGTCAGTCTGGTTCGAAGCCTCGCCGCGATATACAGAGCTGGTTGTCCCAGCTCCACCTGGCTGGACAAATCTCCGCAAGTCGTTGTATTTGCTCATTTCGCACGAGTGCCAACAGGTCCCAGGAATGCAAATAAGCAAGGCGCGGTTCCGCCCATGAGTCGCACGCTGTCCAGAAAGTCGCGCTATGCGGTCATCCTGATCCTTCTGGGCCTCGCTGCGCTGATGGAAGCGCGCCAGCCTTTCCCCATTTTCCGGCTTGCCACTTTCATGTTGGCCTTCTTGGCTTTTGCCGGCATGGCTTCGCTGCTGCGCGGCAAGTTCCGCGACGGCCTTGTCGTTTTGGCGTCGCTCGCCTTCGGCCTATTCATTATCGAAGCCACGGCCATTATTTCAGAGACCAAGGTATCGCCGCCTGCCGTCGTTGCGAATGGCTTGTCGGTTCGCCAGCCTGTTATCGGGTGGGGACCTGAACATGCGGGACGCTTCCATGCCGAGAGAACAGATCTGAAATCAGGCGCCCCGATGTTTAGCGTGGATTACACGATCGATTCGAATCTGTTGCGTGAGACCCACTCGGTCGAGACCGGCCCAACGATCGTTTTTTTTGGCGATTCGTATACCTTCGGAGAAGGTCTGAACGATGCCGAGGCGCTGCCGCAAGTCTTCGCGGATTTGCTGGGACGCAAGCAAAGAGTGCTCAATCTTGCCTTTTACGGCTATGGACCGCAGCAATTTTTGGCGGAATTGCGGACGGGCCGTTTCGACGGCGTGATCGGCGCGCAGCCGCGGCTTTTCATTTTTATGACGGCGCCCTGGCATGCTGCGCGAACAGCGTGTAAACTCTCTTGGGCAGCGCGCTTGCCTCGATATGTGGTGGAGAACGGCCAGCTCGCGTTGAAGGGCGACTGCTACGAAGGCTTGAGCCTGTGGTTACACGAATGGTTCGAGAACATGGCTTCGTTTCGTTTGTTCGTCGAACCCTATCGTAACAAGGTCAGCCACGATGACATCGATCTCTATATCAGGATCCTGGTGGCCGCGGTGAGTCTAGCGAAGGAGAAATACGGGGTCGCGACTCTCATTCCTTATATCGCGAACCATGGCTATCTCGAGGGAACGGGTTTCAGCGATGAGGAGATCGTCCAGCGGTTCCAGGATGGAGGCGCCATGGTCGTGGACGTTTCTCTCGCGAAAGAGCAAGCCGGCGGCGCCAAAATCGCCATTGAAGGCGACGAG
>JBAUNU010000465.1:0-8222 GCA_049579405.1 Methylocella sp. | reverse complement strand
CGTCAGGACCATTCGTGTCGAAACCGCGCGGGAGATGTTGAGGCAAGTCGAGGCGGCGCTGCCCGCGGATATTTTTATCGGCGTCGCGGCGGTCGCCGATTGGCGGGCGGCCGAGACCGTCCCCGCGAAGATCAAGAAAGACCCGCAACAGACCGCTAGGCTGACGCTCGTCGAAAATCCGGATATTCTGGCGGCGATCGGGCGGCGTTCTATGGACCGCCCGGCGTTGGTCGTTGGCTTCGCGGCCGAGAGTGAAAAGCTCGTGGAGAACGCACAAGCCAAACTCACCGCCAAAAACTGCGATATGATTGTCGCCAACGAGGTGAGCGGAGCTTCCGGCGTGTTCGGCGGTGAGAAAAACAAGGTGTTGCTTGTGACTAAAAAGGGCAAGGAGTCCTGGCCCTGGTTGACCAAGCAGGAGGTGGCGCGCCGCCTCGTTGCCCGGCTGGCCGCAATGCTTGCGGAAACCGGCCGATGAACAGGCCAACCGTCAGGGTCGGATTGAAACGCCTGCCGCATGGCGACGGCTTGCCCTTGCCCGCCTATCAGACCCCGGGAGCCGCGGGAATCGATCTTTTCGCCGCCCTGCCGCGCGACACGAAAATCGTGCTCGAACCGGGTGGCAGGTATCTGGTTCAGACCGGCTTGGCGCTCGATATCCCGCAAGATTACGAGGCCCAGGTGCGGCCCAGATCCGGGCTTGCGCGCGACCACGGCGTTACCGTTTTGAACGCGCCGGGAACGATCGATTCCGACTACCGGGGCGAGGTCGGTGTGCTGTTGATTAATCTCGGCGACGAACCCTTCGAGATCGTCAGGGGCGCCCGGATCGCCCAGCTCGTTGTCGCGCCGGTGGCAAAGGCGGTGCTCGTCGAAACCGGGGAATTGGCCGCGACGGCGCGGGCAAGCGATGGGTTTGGGTCAACCGGGCGAATGGCCGGACGGGAGGCCCCCCGGTGATCCTCCTCTCCCGCCGCGGCCATCTCGCTCTCGCCGCGGTCGTCGATATAGCGATCCATGCGCGGCCGCTTCCGCTCGCCGCAAAAGCTCTTGCGGTGCGGCTCGAACTGCCGCCGCGGCACCTTGAAGGTTTGCTGCAAAGCCTTGTTCACGCCAATATTTTGAAAGGTGTGCGCGGTCCGCGCGGCGGCTATCAATTGGCGCGGGAGCGCCGCCGGATCACCGCGGCTTCGGTTTTGCGCGCGATATCGAGCGAGAACGGAGGCGACGAGGAGCCGCGCTGCCGGCTTGTCAAGCAGTTGGTCGCGCCCATGGTCGAAGCGGCGGGCAAGGCCTTTCTGGATGAGCTTGAAACCATCACCATCGACGATATTTGCCGCCGCGCGGAAGATTTGAAGCTCGGCGACGAAAAAAACGTGGGCGCCGACTTCACGATCTAGGCTTATTTACCGTCCTGATCTCTTCCATCGATAGGGACCAAGGCCCATACTATGGTGGCACGGCGTGGACGGGGGCATAGCCCGCGCCTTCCGTTCCCGTGTGCCGTCGGGCTGCCCCAAACGGCTCGATTACTTCCGTTTCGCGCCGCGTCCGCTCCGGCGGAGATGGCCGGGGTTCCGGAGCCAGGGCGGACGCAGCTATCAATTCCGGCGGTTGAGCCGCAGCGGAGTTTCGCCGCGGCGAAAACGTTTTCCATGGCGGGGCTCGGCCCGGCTCTTGCCGCGCGGCTCCATAAGCCTTACCAATCCTTGCCGCGACTGCGGCGATCCGCGATGAACGCGGGTCTCGTCCGCCCAGCGCCGCCGCGCGCGGGAAACGATTAGCAACCCCGGCACCCCCTGAACAGGGGGCGCGGAGGAAACAATTTCGTGACAATCAATCCGGGCGATACAGGATTTATTTGGATGAATGGATTGTGATGCCACCCGTAAAGTGGGGTCACGCACGTGATTTTGGAGGCGAGCCATGGAAAAAGGCGCTCCCTACGAAGGCCCCTTTGCGACGAAGCAGGGTCGATCACCGCCGCTTTGGTTCTTTGCCCGGACCGGTTTTATCCTAGCAGTCGGCACTCCGCTTGCGATTGCGCCGCTCCCCGCCGCGGCGCAGTCTCGCGGGGAGTTTCCCTCTTCCGGGGGCGACGGGGGGTCGCACCCTTCCGGGGGCTATGGCGGGCCGCACCCTTCCGGGGGATATGGGGGCGGCGGGCATGGCTTTGGGGGCGGAGCGGCAATAGGGGCCGGAATAGTAGGGGGGCTGATATTGGGAGAGGTGCTCCACCATCTCAATGAGATTAACCCACCTTACATTAGGCGACCGCCGCCGCGGCACCCGCAGAGGTACGTTCCGCCCCCCGTAGAGCCCGTTCGGTATTCGAAGCCGCCAAGAAATGAGCCTGCGCCACCGCCTCCCACAAAACCGCCACATGTCGCCCGGGCGCCAGCGCCTCCCACAAATCCGCCAAAAGTCGCTCGGGCGCCAGCGCCGCCTCCGCCGCGTCCAAACAGCGGCGTTCCGCCCAAAGACGAGCATCGCTACGTTCCGGACGAGGTCTTGTTCGAACTCCGCGCGGGTGTTTCGCCGCAAACGATCGATGAGATCGCGCGGCGGCAACGGGTCCAGCTACAACGGCTGGCGTCGCAACCCCTCGACCTAATCGGGACAACGCTGTACCGCTACAAGATCAAGGATAAGCGATCCGTGCCCACGGTTGTCGCCGCCCTCGAAAGAGACGCTCGAATAGCGACAGTTCAGCCAAACTATCTCTATCGCCTCCAAGGAGAGCAAAACGGACCCTTAGCGGGGAACCAGTATGCTGGTCCTAAAATGCATTTGCCCGAAGCGCACACGATTTCGAACGGCGGAAATACGCTCGTCGCCGTGATCGATTCCGGGATCGATTCGACCCATACCGAGATTTCGGGCGCGATCATTGAGAGTTTCGACGCCATCAATGGTGGGAAGGGGGAAAAGGCCGCGCATGGCGCCGAGGTCGCCGGAATCGTTCATGGCACCGAGGTCGCCGGGATCATCGCGTCCCACTCCGCCCTGACGGGCGTCGCGCCGCAAGCGCACATTCTTGCGGTCCGCGCTTTCAAAGGTGGCGGCAAGGTCGCAGTGGTTGGCGAGACCTTTGATATTTTGGCTGGGATCGAATGGGCAGTGGTGAAGCATAACGCACGTATCGTCAACATGAGTTTCGGGGGACCGCCCGATCCCGTTCTGTCGCGGGAGCTCGCGGGTGGAGCCCACCGGGGTGTGGTCGTCGTTGCCGCCGTCGGCAACGAGGGCAAGGCGGCAAAGCCCCTCTTTCCGGCCGCCGACGAAAATGTCATCGCGGTGACGGCGACTGATCGGGGGGATCTGGTTTTCCAGGATTCCAGTCAGTGCACAACCACATGCGTCGCAGCACCCGGCGTCGAAATTGTCGTTGCTGCGCCCAATGGCACGCCAGCTGGCACCTACAAGTACGATTCTGGCACGTCGATGGCAGCCGCGCAGGTTAGCGGCGTCATCGCCCTCCTTCTCGACACCAAGCCTGACCTGGAGACCAAAACCGAACGTGACCTTTTGGTCAAAACCGTGCGTGACCTCTTGGTCAAGACGGCCAAACATTTGAGCCCGCCCGATCCGGATGAAAGTTCTATCGCTGGCATCGTCGATGCCTATGCAATGCTCGAAGCCGCCAACGCAAATCCGGCCAACGAGGGGCGATCCGTCGGACAGTCAGACCCTCCCGCTCCTCCAACTCCCAAAGACGTGGAACCTCCGCAGAACCCAACGACGGACGACCGGAACCCGACCGGGTCGGTTAAGCCTGACGCACAGCAAGGCTCTACGAGCCTTCCAACGGCCACGGAGGCGGAGCTTGCCAGAAAAGAGGAGATCCTTTGGCAGTTGAAGAAGGACGGCCTACTCTCCTACGAGCAGTTCCAGCGACAACTGCAGGATCTTGAGGACGCAAAGAAGGAATTTGTAAATAAGTGCCCTCCAGCGCCGCATCTTCCAGGAGTAGTAAATGCCGAGTTCCAGGAAAGTGATCGCGCCCGGGCGATCGCGCTTATTCATGACTACGGACTGGAAGGAAAATTCAACGACTCCATCGACTTAACAAAGATCACGGTTCCGGTCGGCCAAGAATGGTTCTGGGTAGACGTTCTGCAAGCAAGCGGACTATTCACGCATGTTCAAAGGGAGAATTATTTTTGCCCTAAATCAGTGGACACTATCATTGGCATTGGTCATCCTGATATAGATTTGCCGAAGCCCACTGCAAAAGTTATTCGGACAGGGGATCTTGCGGATGTTGTTGCTTTCCTAAAGGCAAAATATCCAAAACCTACAGAAGTAACGGAAGTAGTAATTGACCCAAATCAAAAGGTCGTTAAGGTCGTCGAGATTAATGGCCTTCGAGGTAGCGTAGTGAGGGGCTATACCTATTGGGAACGGCTAAAAATCAATCTCGTTTTTATCAAGCCTGGCGAGGTCATGGCAACAGTCGAGGGCTTTTATGCCACGGGAGCTGGTGACCATTTGCCCGCCACGAGTGCCTATAAGTCTATAGACAACGATTACCCTGTTGACATTTCAAACTTTACAAAAGCAACGTTGTTCGCCGATTTGCAACAACAATAAATGTGAAGCAGATACGTTATGAAACAATATGTCCTTAAATCTATCGTATCGTCTATGATCCTTGTTGGGCATTTTTCAATAATAATACTCATATTGGTTATGTATTTTCGCAGCGGATTCACATTTTCGGAGGCAACCACGACAATTTCTATATTTCTTCCGATTACGTCAGTCTACACGTCCGCGATAATCAAGGATATCATAGCCAATAAAGAAATAGACCAACGCACGCAAAAGAGATATTCACTGGGGTTCGCGCTAATATCATCTATAATAACTTTAATGTTTATAGTTTATCTTCTCATGATTATCATCATAAAAGCCTATAATCTAGGAATTGCCGATTTCGATCAGTTCAAGGCTCTCTTGGTTCTCGGCGAAACAATTTTTGCGGCGTATGTCGGCCAAATCGTGCACGCGATGTTCAGCGCAGGGTCGACGGAACTGACCGAGCCGTCCGGCGCATCCGCGCCCGGCACAGGGGAACGGTAGGTGCCCCCGCCGTCGCGATGCGTTGCGCGCGGAATGCGCAGGTAATTCTCCACCCATCCCGGGCGGGGCTTGGTCCGGCTCTTGCCGCGCGGCTCCATAAGCCTTACCAATCCTTGCCGCGACTGTGGCGATCGGCAAAGTTCGCGGATCTGGCCCAGCAAGCGGGATAGATGCTTTTTGTCGAGCATGATGCGGTATCGGCGTTTCCTTTTCGTGCTCTTGGCGCTCGCGGCAGGGCTTTCCCCGGCAACGGCCATCGAATCGGTGCGCGTGCCGATCGAGTCGCGAGCCATCGATTTGACCAAGGCTTTTGAGGCCTATCATTCCGACGGCGACCGTCTTGTCGTCGCGACCGCGCCCGGCTCCGACGGCATCGTCCGCCGCATCGAGGTGCGGGCGCGGGACGAGGGGACACGCCCGGATTGGATCGTCTTCGCGCTCACCAACGATACCAGCGAACAAATCGAAAGATTGCTTGTCGCGCCGCATTTCCGGCTGGTCGGCTCCGGCGTGATCTGGCCCGATCTCGGCGCTTCGCGCATTTCCGCGGTTACCGCGAGCCAGGGATTTCCGATTGAACGCGACGAAAGCGCGGACGCCGATGTGTTTCGCCTGATCCTCGATCCCGGCACGACCGTCACTTATGTCGCGGAACTGCGGACCCCAAACGTGCCCCAGCTCTATCTCTGGGAACCGGACGCCTACAAAGATAAAATGACGAGCCTTGCCCTGTATAAGGGCATTGTCATTGGGGTCGCGGGGCTGCTCGCGCTTTTTCTCACCACCGTCTTCGTCGTGAAGGGCGCGGTGATCTTTCCGGCCGCCGCCGCGCTCGCCTGGACGGTGCTCGCCTATGTCTGCATCGACTTCGGTTTCTGGAGCAAGATCTTCGGCACGCAAGGCCAATCCGATCGCGTCTGGCGGGCCTGCGTCGAAACGACCCTCTCGGCGACGCTGCTCGTTTTTCTGTTCGCTTATCTCAAGCTCAACCGCTGGCATGTGCGGGCTTCGCATGTGGCGGCGGCATGGTTGATTTTTCTCGCCGCTCTCGCCGGCCTTGCCCTCTACGATGCGCCGGTCGCGGCGGGGGTTGCGCGCATCTCGCTTGCCACGATCGCGGGCGCCGGGTTTGTCCTCGTGCTCTATCTCGCGATGCATGGCTACGAACGCGCCATCATGCTTATTCCGGCATGGTTGCTGCTGCTGATTTGGGTCATCGGCGCGGCCTTCACGGTCACCGGAACGTTGACCAACGATCTTGTCTCGCCGGCCCTCGTCGGCGGCCTCGTGTTGATCGTCATGCTCATCGGTTTCACGATCATGCAAAACGCCTTCGCCGGCAGCGCGCTTGCAACCGGCGGTCAATCGGAAACAGAACGCAAGGCTCTCGCCTTGACCGGCAGCGGCGACGTCATTTTCGAATGGGACGTGGCGGCCGACCGCGTCTATGTCAGTCCCGAGGTCGAGGTTCAATTGGGCCTTGCCCGCGGCGCGCTCGAAGGGCCGGCCGTGGCCTGGCTCGACGTCTTGCATCCAACCGAGAGGGATCGTTTCCGCACCTGTCTCGATACGATGCTCGAGCAGAGGCGCGGGCGCATCAATCAAGAATTCCGCTTGCGTGCCGACGGCGCGGATTATTACTGGTTTCGCATGAAAGCACGTCCGGTCGTTGGGACCGACGGCGAGGTGGTCCGTATTGTCGGCACACTCGCGGACATCACCGAGGCAAAGATCGCCGAGGAAAGGCTTCTGCACGACGCCGTGCACGACAATCTGACCGGCTTGCCGAACCGGGAGCTTTTCTTCGATCGTGTCGACGCGGTCCTAACGCTCGCGCAATCCGACAATCACGTCTGCCCTGCCATCGTCAGCATCGACATCGACCGGTTCAAGCAAATCAACGAGGCCGCCGGGCTTTCCGCCGCCGATTCCATTCTCGTCACTCTCGCTCGGCGACTGGCCCGCATCCTGAAACCGCGGGATACGCTCGCCCGCCTCTCCGGCGACCAATTCGCCGTCCTGATCGTTTCGGAATTTGAGACCGCTCAGATCAGCGCTTTGGCCAATTTGGTTCGCCGCGTCGTGTCGACCCCCGTGACCTTTAGCGACAAGGAAATTCCGCTCACCGCCTCGATCGGCCTTGCGCTTTACAATCCGCAATTGCACGCGACGCGCGAAGACATGCTGAAGGATGCCGAAATCGCGATGCGCCATGGCAAGCGCATGGGCGGCAATCGCATCGAAGTGTTCAGGCCATCGATGCGCATGCTGCGCTCAGATCGTTTCGGTCTCGAAGCGGACTTGGGGCACGCGCTAGATCGCGGCGAAATTAAGATCCTTTTCCAACCGATCGTCCGGCTCGAGGACCGCACGGTCGGCGGCTTCGAAGCGTTGCTGCGATGGGATCATCCGCGTCTGGGATGGCTCGGCCCCGCCGAATTCATTCCTCTCGCCGAGGAGACCGGGACAATTATCGATCTCGGGATTTTCGCGCTGGAGCGGACCGCCCGCGAACTTTCCGCCTGGCAACACGCGCTCGATGTCGATCCGCCGATTTTCGCCAGCGTCAATGTCTCGTCGCGTCAATTGCTTCGCCACGATCTCCTGCATGACGTCCGGGCGGTGCTGGCCGGCGCCAATGTAAGCCCCGGCGCCTTGAAGCTCGAACTGACCGAAAGCCTGGTGATGGAGAATCCCGAATATGCGACGCAAATGCTAACCCGCATCCGCGAGCTTGGCGCCGGCCTCTCGCTCGACGATTTCGGCACCGGCTATTCTTCTCTAGCCTATTTGCAAAGATTTCCGTTCGATACGATCAAGATCGATCAGTCGTTCGTGCGCCAGAATGGGAAAGGGGCAAGGCCCCTCATCCTGCGCTCGATCGTGACACTCGCCCACGATCTCGGGATGGAGGTCGTCGCCGAAGGCGTGGAATCGGAATCGGATGCCATCGAGCTCTATCAGCTCGGCTGCGAATACGCGCAGGGCTATGCTTTCGGCCATCCGATCAGCGCGATCGAAGCGCGCAAGCTGGTCGGCGCCGCAACCGCCGCCGCCTAGGTTGGGGACTCATTCAAATCCATGCGATCATTATGGCTGCGAGGGCGGGGCGAGAGAGATAGTTTTGCGCATAGCGG